>CAZHOC010000422.1:0-5499 GCA_964534295.1 uncultured Bacteroidia bacterium
ATGTCCGTCGAACCCTCCATGGAGACTCGATGGTGCGATTTTTCTTGTTTCTCTTTGGCTTGAGCTTTATGCAAAGCCTAGTCGCCCAGTCAAGTCTTAGCATTACAGTTCTTGATTCCGCTAATTTAGAACCCTTGCCTTATGCCTCGATCTACCTTAAGGAGGCAGGAATAGGCCAAAAAACGGACCTCAAAGGCCAAACGGTCTTTAAGCTTAGTTCCCAGTTAAAAAACGATAGTGTAGTGGTTAGCTACATTGGCTACCATTCTAAAAAACTCCCTCTGTCCTCCGAAACTAAGAGCTTGACGGTCAAACTAGCCTCTTCGGTCTACCTACTTGATGAGGTAGTTATTGCCTCAGAAAAGCCACTCAAACCGGAGCAAATCGTTCGCAAAGCGATCAAAAACGTCAAAAATAACTATAGCAATGATGAGGTAATCTTGCATTGCCTTTATCGCGAGACGGTCAAGGAAGACGAGCAGTACATCCAACTCAACGAGGCCTTTGCCGAAGTCTTTTATACCGCCTATCCCCATAGGCGCATGGATAGCAAAATGTGGTTGGATTGGTATTACGATAGTGAATACGCCTTTGATATTGAAGCAGATCGTATCTATGAAGAATTTTTCCATGAGTTCAACAGTCCAAGAGATCAGATGCGACTCAATTATGTGCGGGCCTCAGAAAATTGGAGTGCCTATGGCGTAGAAACGGGCCTGATGGGTGGTCCCTTGGGCTTGACTAGCTTTGATAAGGTTAAGTATTACTATGATTTTCTCGATCCTAAATTGGTTCGTAAATATCATTATAAACTAACCGGAAGAAGCCAAGTAAATGGTGCAATCTGTTATGTGATTGATTTTTTCCCAAAGGAACTGTCTCGTAGCTTTCGCAGCGACCAAAGCAAGAAGACCCGAGATCCGATATTTACCGGTAAACTATATATCGAAACGGAGTCATTCGCCGTCGTGAAGTTGGAGTACGATCTCGCCCTTGATCGGAACTATGGTTTCTATGCGCCTCGCATTCCTCTGGCATTTGGGGGAGAGATCAACTATCGCCAGCGCAATGGACGTTGGTATTTATCTGAGATCCGTGCCACCGAGAAAAGGACCTTCCGGCGTCCCCCTTTGACTCAGGCCATCGTACATGAAGGCGTCAAGCAAATGTTTGTTTACCAGGTAGAGGAAGGAGAGCTAGAGCCCTTTCCCGATTCCAGCATTTTTAAATCTACCCGCTTTTCGGCGGTACGTTATTATCCCCAACTGTATGAGGCTAAATTTTGGCAAGACAATGCGACCTATGCTCGCTATCCTTTAGCGCCCAAAGTCGTGCACGATTTGAGCCAAAGCAAGCCGCTTGAAAAGCAATTTGCCGAACGTTTTCAAGCCAAGGCTGATCTCAAGCCTCCTATTTTGACCCCTCAGCTGAGCTATTTTGAGTATCCCACAGAGAGTTTAATAGACTCCTTTCATTGGTTGGCGGCTCCTCAAAATGCTACCCAGCTTTATCAATACCTCCAAGCCGAAAACCAGTACGCCAAAAACCAACTGATCGTTGACCGAAGGTATCAAAAAGGCATCTTTGACGACCTGAGAACCTTTTACGTCAAGGAGGAAAAGAATCGATCAAACAAGCAGGCTCCCGGGACTTATCGCTATGAAGAAGATAGTTTGGGGCAAATGATCCTTTATCAATATACCGACTCCGTCGAACGCTCAGTTTGTTTTAATCTCAGTCGTTTTGAGCAGCGAAAACGCAAAAAAATCCTTCGCATTGTCCCCAATCAAAGTCAGACCCATCTAATGGTCTATTATCTTAGCCCACAGGATCTAGGTGGCTATTTAGCTGTTGTGCCCAAGGGAGATTCTATTCCTATCGATAGTATACAAGATATCTATATGGTCGAATGGTGGGGAGATTCGGCTTTGGTCTACAGCCAATCCAACCAAAAGGGCGGAGGGGACAATCTTTATTTACATAGGCTAGGGGAGGAGCGGGAGCAATTGCTTTGGGCAGAAAAGGATTCAACTTTTGATGTGGAGGTTTACAACTACGATAAACAGGTCCAAATCAATATCCTCTCTAAGTCCGAAAACGAAATCCACCTCCTACAAGGAACGCCTAGTCAAGCTAGCCTGCATTTGGTCAAAGCGCGTCAATCAGAGGTAGAATACAGCCTGCGTGGGCAGCCCGGTAATTGGTTTATGCTTAGCAATGAAGTCTCTCCTAATAACCAACTTTCTCGTTCTCAGGATTCTCTGCCTCAAAACTGGCAAATAGTCGCTCCGCCCCTCCGCAAGGCTTATCTCGCCGATATAGCCCTAAATGAGCAGTACATCGCCTGTAAATCTTATGATAAATCTTATCTGCGCATTCATTATCGTCGCTTAGCGTCCGAGGAGTGGACGGAAGTCGAATTACCGCAAAAGATCTGTGATGTGGATATGGCCTTTTCTAGCACCCAATCAGACACCCTTTTACTAAGGGTTTCTGCCTTGGATCTGGCGCCTCGGACGCTTAAAGTATCTCTATCGACTGCTGGCCAAGCCCAGACTGCTCCCCCCAAAATCAAAGTCCCCCGATGGGTTCATTATGCCTATACCAAACGCAAATGGACCAAAAGTGCCGATGGGACTAAGGTGCCAATGACCATTCTCAAAAGTGTCAATCCCCTCAGTGATCATCTGGGCTGCATATTGAAAGTCTATGGAGCCTATGGTGCGAATAGCAATCCTACTTTTTCGGCAGAAGACATATTGCTCTGTCATCAGGGCTATACGGTGGTCTACGCCCATGTGCGAGGTGGCGGCATGATGGGCTATGATTGGTATCGCGGCGGTAAATTGCTTAGCAAAAAAAATAGCTTCGCTGACTTTATCGCCTGTGCGGAGTACCTCATTGCTAAGGAGTATACCGATGCCGATCACCTCGTTGCTTACGGCAATAGTGCTGGTGGTATGATCATCGGCTGGGCCATCAATGAGCGACCGGAGTTATTTAATACCGCGATTTTGGATCATCCTTTTGTGGAGGTCTTGAACACTACTCTCAATGATTCTTTACCCTTGACCGTGGATGAGTATAAGGAATGGGGCGACCCCAATAATCCTGAGGTTTATGATTACATTAAGTCTTATTGTCCTTACCAAAACATTAAGCCGCAGGCTTATCCTAACTTGCTTTATCTAGCCGGGATATACGACTATCAGACCCCGGCTTGGCAGATTGCTAAGCATGTAGCCGCCATTCGCAGACAGAACAGGGCTGATACCGAGATTTTATTAATTACGGATATGGACAGTGGGCATGCGGGTAATTTGTCGAGTATTGAAAACTACAAAAGCTTTGCGCGTATGTTGTCTTTTCTTAATATCAATTTATTTGGAGAGGGGCCTTGAGGGATGAGTCTGCTTCGCAGAACGCTTGTGATTCGCGGCCTATGCAATAGGCCGCTACAGGGGGCGAATTTGTAGATTCGGCATGCATGCCGAACCCCAGACATAAGCGTTCCGCGCAGCGGTAAATAAAACTTAAACCTCTTTACAATTTGCTAATCCAGCTCCACCACTAATTTGCCCTTAGCTTTGCTGGCTTCCATGTATTCATGAGCTTCTACTATTTGCTCTAGTTTGAAGATCGTATCAATATTGAGATTGATCTCTCCGGTCTCAACTCGATCGATAAAGTCCTGCAATAAATCTTTCGAAAGATTATTGGCATCGCCCATATAAGCGGTTAAGCGACCAAGGGAGGGAATATCACCCATGGGAGTAAAGTTATCCATGGTCCATTCATTGCCGAGAATACCCGTCATACAAACGATCCCTTTGGTACTTATACATTGAAGAGAATCTTTAAGGGTTGTGGTCCCGACTAGCTCTAAGACTTTATTTACCCCTGCGGGGAACGCTTCTCTCAATCGGGCTACAATCGTGCCATCATCGATAATGACATGATCCGCACCATTGGCGATTAAGGCTTCTTTTTTGGCGGGGTTGCGAGTGGTAGAGATAACTGTGGCCCCTATGCTTTTGGCGAGTTGGGTGGCCAGCATGCCAATAGAGGAAGTACCGCCTCGGATCAAAAAGCTTTCGCCTGCCTGCAGCTCTAGCGCTTGATGAATCGAACCAGATACGGTTTGAAACATCTCTGGAATTGCTCCTAGCGTGCTCCATGGCAGACTACTTTCAAAGGGAAAAACAATCTCCAAAGGCACTGTTGCATACTCTGCATAACCCCCATCAAAAGCACGGCCCATCTCGCCCATAATCGCGGCAACTTGTTGGCCTTTTTGATAGGTGCCACTTGGGTCATCAGCAATTAGTCCTACACATTCAATGCCTTGAATGCGAGGAAATTGTACGCTGGGAGAATGCCCCTGACGGGTATACATTTCGGAGCGATTGAGCCCAAAGGCTTTCACTTTGATCAGTACCCAGCCCTCTTTGACTTCTCGGACTGGTACTTCTTGGATTTGGATGACGCTCGGATCACCCACTCGGGTCGTAACGGCTGCTTTCATTTTTCTGTTTGATTGTTGCTGCAATTTAGGCTTGTCCGGTCGACCATACCCTTGAACTAGGATAAGAAAAAGAATTAATCTAGCTCAAGAAATGCCAATAGTTGCTTATGGCTGTATTTCGGTTATTTATTATGTAAAGACCAAAAATTGAATAAATTGAAAATAACAGCCTAGCAAAATGTTCTGCGGAATCTTTCCGCATTGACATTTTGCCCTTTATTCAAATTGCCCTTATGGAAATACTGGAAGTAATCATCGGTATCGTATTTATATTCTTGGTGCTCAGTTTAGTAGCAAGCGTAATCCAGGAGTTAATCGCGACCTTTATTTCTATGCGAGGAAAGATGGTCATAGATGGATTGGTCAGTCTTTTGGAAATAGATACATCGGATAGGAAGGTCCGCAAAGAGGCAAAAAAAGCGATTCAGGCCACGAGTAGTTTTAAGAAACTAGTAGGAAAATATTTCTTCCGATTGATTAAAGTAAAGCCTTCCTATTTGTCTCCCAAGCAGGTCAACGCCATCCTTAAAGAAGTTATGCAAGAGCAGACTTATCAAGGCGGAGTTCAAGCCTATAAAAAAACTGCTAAAGCAAATGCTAGCAATAGTTTGGCGAGCCAATTAGGCGAAAACCCAGGCAATGATTCTGGTTCTGTGGAAAATAATGTTGAACCTTCTTCTTATAACACTGGAAGCCATTCCGCAGCGGATATTGTCTTCAAAAAGGTTAAAAAGGAAGAGCCCTTTCACATTCAAAATTTGAAAGATAGCATTGGGGAAAGGAAGCTGAGTGAAAGTTTAGAAATCCTTTGTGTGGATAAGGACAGCAGTGCTGTGCTTGACGAAGCAGCAAAAAATGTTCAGGAAAATTTTGATCAGCTGATGGACAGGGTATCGGGCTGGTACAAGCAACGCGTACAATTTATTCTGTTGCTGATCGGTTTTGTGATGAGTTTTTCTTTTAATGCCGATGCC
>CAZHOC010000423.1:0-5486 GCA_964534295.1 uncultured Bacteroidia bacterium
CATAACTACCAAAGTAGCCGACCAAATTGAAATATGCGGATTGCGAAAAGGCCTCAGTCATTCGCTTGGTATAGGCAGAATGATCTTGATCTACGATGGCAATATTGACGTTTTTGACTTCAAAATCCGCGGCTAAGGGCATGACCAAAAGCTGAATCGCAGGCATGATGAAGATCAAACGTATGATGGCAGGATCGCGAAAGATCTGCTTAAATTCTTTTTGTAGGAGAAATCTGAGCGTTCTCATGCGAGTCTAATTTTGAATTTGGCCAAACTGAGAGTGAGCAGAAAAAGGGTCATTCCACCCAGAATTAGGGTTTCCTTCCAAATGCCGGCGAAGCTCAATCCTTTGATCATTACCCCTTTGACGATGAGGTAAAACCACTTGGCAGGAATGGCATTGGAGATCACTTGAAGCGGAACAGGCATGTTTTCGATCGGAAACAGAAAGCCACTGAAGAGGATGGTTGGTAGCATCAGTCCCATCATAGAGATGAGCATGGCGGTCTGCTGAGACTCGGTAACCGAAGAGATCAATAAGCCTAGGGAAAGGGAGGTGATGATAAAGACAATGGCCTCCCCTACCAATAGCGGTATGCTCCCATTGATAGGCACATCTAAAACGTACACGCTGAGCAAGAGTATCGTAATCACATTGACCAGTGATAAGACGAGATAGGGCACCGCCTTGGCTAAGATGATTTGAATAGGTTTCATGGGCGAAACCAAAAGGACTTCCATCGTCCCCATCTCTTTTTCGCGTACGATCGCGATTGAGGTCATCATCGCACTCACCAGCATCAAAACCATGGCCATCACACCAGGAACGAAGTTATAAGCATCGTTTTGCTGGGGGTTATAAAGCATACGGGTTTCGACCCCGATTTGATAAGGCGGCGCTTGTTGCAAGCGGGTAGTATTGCTATGGCTGCGGATTATGGCTGAGGCATAATTGACTAAGGTGGTAGCAATATTGGGGTTACTGGCATCGGCAATCAGCTGGATCTTGGCCTCGTGATCATGGGCTAATTGATCGTCTAAGGCGGGTGGAATAATAACGATCAAACCTGCTTCTCCAGAACTAAACATGGGTTCTAGTTCCTGCTCAGACTTAATCTGGTGGCTTAGTTCAAAGTATTGACTAGCGGCGAGCGCTTGGACGAGTTTTTGGCTCTGAGCATCCGAGGCTTGGTCCCAAACGGCTAATTGGGCGTTTTTGACCTCATTGGTCAAGGCAAAGCCAAAAAGCAGAATCTGGGCAATGGGCATTCCAAACAGTATTAGTAGAGTACGCCGATCTCGCAGAATGTGGTAAAACTCTTTTTTTATGAAAGTGAGAAAACGCATGATAATGGGTTCAATTGTTTTGCTTCGTTTTTTAATTCAAGCAATTATTTATTCGCCGCGCTTGGCGCCACGAGCGAGTTGATGAAAAACTTCATCCATATCATGGGCATTGAACTGAGTCTTTAGGCCCGCGGGGCTGTCTAAGGCTTCGATGACGCCGTCCACCATGATGGAGACGCGGTCGCAATACTCCGCTTCGTCCATGTAGTGAGTGGTAACAAAGACGGTAATGCCACTGGCAGCTGCTTCATAAATCATATCCCAAAACTGTCGTCGCGTTACCGGGTCAACTCCCCCAGTAGGTTCGTCGAGAAAGACAATGGTCGGCTCATGTTGAATGGCGATGGAAAATGAGAGCTTTTGCTTCCACCCAAGCGGCAAGGATGCTACTAGGGTTTTGGCATCTCGCATGAGCTTGAGCCGCTCTAGCAAGGCCGTAGACTTTTCCTTGATTTGGCGATTGCTCAAGCCATAGATCCCGCCATAAAAGCGGATGTTTTCCTCTACCGTCAAATCTTCATAAAGCGAAAACTTCTGGCTCATATAGCCGATGTTGCGTTTGATCTTTTCGGTCTCTCTGTATACATCAAAGCCTGCCACCGTGGCCTCACCATAAGAAGGCCGTAGTAAGCCGGAAAGCATTTTCATAGCCGTCGTTTTTCCTGCACCATTGGCGCCGAGGAAGCCAAATATCTCCCCTCTTTCGACCTCAAAAGTCACCTCATTGGTCGCGACGAAATCACCAAATTTTTTGGTCAGCTTATGGGTTTTGATTACGATATCCTTCATTTTAATCGCGCATTAGGGCCATGAAACAATCTTCTATCGTTGGGGTGATCAGAGCTATTTGAGTCTCTTGGTGTTTTCTCTCTTCGAGGAACGCTCGTACTTCTGCTTCGCCAGCCTGAGTATCATCTGAGAGGGTTAAGTGGTGGCTTTCCCCAAAGGCGTAGCAGCGTTCCGTGAAACGGAAATCACGCAAATCCAACAAAAGCTGATACATGTCAGGCCCTTGTACTGCCCAAAGAGGCTTTTCATAATCCGCGATCACTCCTTCGGGGGTATCAATGGACAAAATCTGTCCATCCTGAATCAAGGCAATCCTATCACAAAGACTGGCTTCGTCCATGTAAGGCGTAGAAACCAAAATGCTGATTCCCTGCGCTTTGAGGTTTTTGAGCATGCCCCAAAACTCCTTGCGAGAAACGGGGTCTACACCCGTTGTGGGTTCATCCAGAAACAAGACCGTGGGTTTATGAACCAGGGCGCAACAAAGCGCTAGTTTTTGTTTCATCCCCCCCGAAAGTGCTCCGGCTTTACGCTTTTTGAATGGCTCTAACTGAACGTAGATATCTTTAATGAGATCATAATTTTCCGCGACCGTGGTCTTGAAGATAGAGGCGAAGAAATTGAGATTTTCCTCTACTGATAGGTCTTGATAGAGCGAAAAACGCCCTGGCATATAGCCCACTCTCTGCCGTATAGCTTTATAGTCTTTGACCACATCCAATCCGTCCACACTTGCCTTGCCACTATCTGCCAAGAGCACTGTAGTCAGGATTCGAAAAAGGCTGGTCTTACCGGCGCCATCTGGGCCAATAAGACCGAAGAGTTCGCCCGGGCGGACCTGAAAGCTCACCTCATTTAATGCCTTGACACTGCCCTTTTCGTAGGTCTTGACGATATTTTGAATTTCAATTGCATTCATGATCAGAGGGCTACTTCTGCGTACATCCCTATCTTCAAATAACCGTCATTAGGCACGCGTATCTTGACTGCGTAGACCAAGTTCGAACGTTCATCCTGGGTTTGGATGGTCTTAGGGGTAAACTCCG
This sequence comes from uncultured Bacteroidia bacterium, assembly GCA_964534295.1. Taxonomy (GTDB): domain Bacteria; phylum Bacteroidota; class Bacteroidia; order J057; family J057; genus JBCAWW01. Next base: position 3,183 of record CAZHOC010000423.1, read on the forward strand.
CCTGAGAAGCGATCCAACTTATCTTCCCTTCATAATCTTTGTAGCCTCCTTCGCCATTGTCCACCAAAACTTTGACGTCTTGGCCCAGCGCTACTTTAGGCAGTTGAGTGCCGCTGATATAGGCACGCAGGCTAAGCGTAGATAGATCTGCTATTTTGTAGATAGGCTTGCCAGCACCGGTCATTTCGTGTGCGTGGGCATATTGGGTCAATACCGTTCCCGGAAGGGGATTAATAATCTTCGTCCGGCGGAGTTGATCGTCGAGCTGCTCCAATTGTACTGCCAGGGGACGCGTTTCAGAGCTGAGACTTTTTGTGGTAGTGGCCAAGGCCGAACGCTGGGCCGAAAGCTGCTTTTCGAGCACTCTGATCTGGGCATTGAGATCATCCAATTGCTTAGGAGTAGCCGCTTCAGCAGCTAATAGTTTTTCGACCCGAGTTCTTTCTTGCTTAGCCGTTTCAATTTGCGTCTCGATACCAGCCAGCTGAGCAGCGATATCAGGACGGCGACTTAGGATGGCACTTATCGAAGCTTCTACTTGCTTTTTCTTAAGCACCAATTGGATGGAATCTATATGTCCAATGATTTCTCCAGCTTGTAGCTCCTTTCCTTCTTCTATGGCTAGGGCTAAGATTTTGCCGTTGGCCTCAGCAGATATTATGACTTCCTCTGCCTCAAAGGTTCCTGAGGCATCGTAAGTAAGGGTTGGAGATTGGCAGGCCAAAAGTAGTAGACTCGCCAGAAGTGGTAAACTATATTTTAGCATGGGATTAATTGTTGTAGAGGCTTTTGAGCTGGTACTGGGCCAGCAGCAATTGTGTCTGATGAATGATTTGGTTTTGACGCGCCTGATCGGCGGCATTGAGTTCGCGGACGTAGTCGTTGGCGGTGAGTACACCATTTTCAAGCTGCGCTTGAGAGGTTTTTTGAATCTTTTCGCGTAGATCTATGATCTCCTGATCGGTAGCCAGGAGCGCTTTCAGCTTGCGGATTTCTTCCGTCTGGCCGGAGGCTTGTAAATCAATTTGATAGCGGAAACTGGCTTCTTGTACATTGAGTTGCTGGCGCTGAATATCAATTAATTGCAGATCGTTTTTCTGGGTGTAGAAACTATTGAGATCCCAACTCACTCTTACTCCTCCTATGGCATAGGGTGTAAAAGCATTGGAAAGAAAGTTGAGCGCGGGGCGACCATAGCCACCTTGGACAAAAAGGCCGGCTTTGGGCATTTTCTGGACTTCAAGCATCTGACTCTGAGCACTGATGAGCTTGCTTTGCTTTTGAAAAAGCGCCACTTCTGGGCGATTGAGGCTTAAGCTAGTGCTGGGTTCAAGTAAGAGTGAGGGGCGCTCAAATTCTGTATCTGGATTGATCTCTTGACCTATCATGCGAGCCAAAAGAGCGCTAAAGGCTTGCTTGCCAGCATTGATCTCAATGCGTCTCTGCTTGAGTTTTAAGCGTTCTGCTTGCAGAATATCCTTCTGAGATTGGAAAGCCAGACCGTTATCGATAGCTGCCTGAACCTTATCCTGAGCGGTGATGAGATCCTTTTCCAATAACTCCAGCTGAGCTAGTTGCTCGTCGAGCAACAGTATCCCAAAAAAGGCTTGATCAATCCCTTCTCTAACCTGAAACAGTTTCACCTCCAAAGCTTGGCTTTCAACCGCTTGTTGTAGGGTTTGAAGTTCTCTTTGTACGCGATTGGCCCCGCCATCGTAAAGGGTTTGATTGATCTCAGCGTAGAGTTTGTACTGATCTTTGGCCAAGGTTTCAATTTCAATCCCGGGCAACTCAATCGGTAAAGAAGTTACCTCTGATTGTAGTGTAGCCTGACCATAAAGCGCCACCTTCGGCCACCATTGGGTGCGAAGATTTTGTAGTCTCAAGGCCGTGGCCTGATCGATCAATGGCGCCTCTTTCGCTTGCGGATGATTTTCCCTGGCGAGGGCATAACAATCCTCCAAACTAAGGCTCGGAGGACTCTGGGCCTGTACACCCGGTATCAGCAATAAGCTGAATACGAGCAGCATATAGTTTTGAATCTTCCTTATCATACAGTTTAACTGTTAGGTTAATTAAGGGGTAAAAAAATTTCTATTCTTCTGGTTTGAGGGCAGCACGGACAAATTCGGCTACCAAGCTGCTCCTTTCCTCAATAAATTCATCAAAGCCTGCATCATCAAGGTTTAGCATAATTTTGAGCAGGGGTCTGGCAATCATGGGATAAAGGATCATGGACATCGTATTGACCATAATGTGTCTCGGATCAACATCACGCAACTTCCCTTCATCGATCGCTGCCTG
>CAZHOC010000424.1:0-2036 GCA_964534295.1 uncultured Bacteroidia bacterium
AGCAAGATCAGAACAAAGACTTTGTTCCCCACATCTGCCAATGCTGCTAAGGCCAAGCTACTATCTCCCATATATTCGGCTAGAAAAGGAAAGCAAGACAAGCCCGGCGCTAGGGATGGCAAAAGCATCATCAGCGTTTTGCCTTGGGACTCTTTACGCGCTATCCCCATCATCGGCAGCATCTTATAAACGACTCCCAAAAGGAGCAGCCTAAGACCAAGAGAGGTAGGAATAGCAGCTGAGGTTCAATCTCAATCTTAAGTAAGGCGACAAAAATCGTAGCGGGAAGCGCAATACTCAAAATCAAGACTTTAACGCCTCCCAAGGATTCTTTGCTTTTGATTTTGCTACGAATCAGTACGCCTACTCCGATGAGGAGGAGAATGGAAAGCGTCTTTTGCACGGCAGGATTCATCCACATAGGTGCAAGGATTGGTAGGGTAAATTCATGGATAGGGTGAGTATGAGAAGATTAGCCAACTACATTTTTGAGGGCCTCGATAAACATCTCCATTTCTTGCATGGTACCCATGCTCACTCGACACCATGGCTTATCGTCAATCTCAAAGACGCGGATGCCAATGCCCTGGGCAAACATCTTCTCTAAGTATTGATCACCGGGGAGCTCGATCGGGAAGATCATAAAACTAGTGTGGGAAGGCACATAGGCAAAGCCTAGCTTCTCGAGTTCTGCGGCTACATATTCACGGGTTTCGGCCGTGAGCTTACGGGTTTTTTCTTGAAAGTCAGTAGCCTCAAGACTCGCCATAGCCCCACGGAGAGAGGTAACGGAAAGTCCCATATTACTACGAACCATGCTGGTGATCTTTTCGAGCGTTTCGGGTAAAGCCACGCCATAGCCAATCCGTAAGCCGGCCATGCCATGGATTTTGGAGAAGGTCCTAGCGACGATTATATCTTTACCTTCAGCCACGAGTCCTACCATACTGGAGGCCGCGGGATCATCCAAAAACTCTAGATAAGCTTCATCCACAAAGACAGGTGCTTTTTCGGATACTTTGGCGCAGAAGTCCCACAAATCCTTAGTGGGGGTGAGACTACCCATGGGATTATTGGGATTACAGACGTAGACCAATTTGGTTTCATCATCAACTGCTGCTGCCATGGCGTCTAGATCATGGGCGTAGTCAGCAGTAAGCGGGATATTTTTCCAGTCGGCACCAAAAGCCATGGCTGTTTTGACCAAGGACATATAGGAGGGATCTGCCGAAACGATATTGCCCCCTTCCACAAACTGCACGATAGCGGTTTTTTCGAGGATGTCAGTAGAACCCGGGCCTAAGAGGATATGATCGGGTGTAACCCCTTCTTTTTCGGCCAACATGGCTTTGAGCTTTTGGGCGTCTTGATGCCCATAGCGATTGCCCATGCCCACCGATTCCATGATGGCTAAGCGAACCTTGTCAGAAGGACCATAGGGATTTTCGTTTGCTAGCAGGCGAGCATTCAGCTTGCTGAAATCCGGTGGGAACTGAAAGTTACGCTCCCATAGTTGCGGTGGATATAGCGGCTTGATACGAGGCTTTGCGCTTAGAACTTGAGGAGCGATAGCAGCTCCCCCCGCTAGTAAGAGAGAGGATTTAAGCCAATGCCGGCGATTAAGAGTTGGCGTAGACATGAGGGTTTTCGTTGCTGAGTGATCATGATGATAGAATCCCAAAATCATCACCTAAGCATGAGAATACTGGCTCGCAGCTTAAGCAGCGAGGCATGCATGAAACTCCTTGATTTTTTAGCCAAATGAGTTAGGCAAGGATTTATGGTATAGGCTTAATTTAATCCAAAATTATCAATATCAAAAAAATGTGCCAAAATTGATAAAATGGAATTTATTGACTGAATTTTTGAGATAAAATCAAGAATCTGTAATGGCTTGGCGATCGGCTCTCTTCTGCTAGCTGATCTCAGGCTCAAATATGCATTGGCATTTTATGGTTAAGAGAGCAAGGACCGCGGCGCGGAACGCTCAGTTTTGGGGCTCTCGCCTTTTTCCATATTTGAGAGCCATTTTTTCA
>CAZHOC010000424.1:2072-5476 GCA_964534295.1 uncultured Bacteroidia bacterium
AAATCCCTGTTTGTCAATAGTTTGTGTTCTTGGCCCAAGACTTGAAATAGTAGGATCAAACAGTTACAAAATCCTTAAAACCTAAAAACAATGAGTCAGCACAAAAATTATCAAGATTGGGCCATCATGTTAGAGGGGGAAGATGCATTTCCATGGAACCCAAAAGAAGGAATCATGCCCAAGCGTCCTAAATCAATCGGTTCTCAAAGAAGACTCTCCCGCCCGCGTCGTTTACCTCGTCGTAGATAAGACCCGCCTTTTTACCCAAACAAACACCAATACATTTAACATGGGAGGTGCCTGCTTAGGTGCCTCTCTTTTTTGTTTGCCGCTGCGCGGAACGCTTATCTCTAGCCCGCGACAAGGCACTGCCTTGTCGCACCCAAAATCTACCGAATATTCATTTCGACAGAGGCCCGAGTAACGGGCCGACGAGAAATCTCCTATCGCTCATTCGTAGTTACATCTTGAGTCCAAGGAGATTTCTCGTCGCTGCACTCGCTCGAAAAGAAATTGGGGGTGATTTGGGCTACGAAAAGCGATTACCTTTTTGAGTGCGAGGGCTAAGCGTTCCGCGCAGCGGTAAAGAAAAAACAAAGATGCTTCGACGGGGCTCAGCAAGACAAAAGGAGTTGTTTACTTTACCTATTATGATCATTGTCACGTTGAGCCAGCCGAAACGCCTTTATTGAGATAATCGTTCCGCGTCCCGAAAGCTTTCGGGAGTAAACCCAAAAAGAAAAAGCCCGACCGAAGTCAGGCTATGGATATTTGTAAAGCTATGGATTTAAATGCAGGTCGGATTAGTCCGCCCAAGTCCTTTTGATACCTCTAGCTAGGTCAGCGGTAATTTTTTGATAGAGCTTTGCATTACGATTAGGATCAATGTGGACAACGCCATTGGCATCTCGATCGGCTTGCAGCAAATCTTGCTGGCTGATGTTGGCAAACCAATGACTGGGATCTACCAAGAAAGAGGCGCTAAGGCTAGGTGAACTTGCGACAGAATATTTTTTGTGATCAATGGCTAGCTTGAGGCTCTCCTTGATATTGACTTGGAGAGGGACTATGCTTTGATCGCGATCAGTGAAGTAGCCTTCTAGAGAGATTACACTTCCTTTAGTAGCGCCTTTTAGTTCAAGGGCAAGACCTTCATAGTCTCCGCTAGGGATGACAATAGGGTCGAGAGCGGGGGATGCGAGGCCGGTAGTAAGATCGATCGTAGTGAGTTGAGCTAACTCGTATTCGACCTCTTCACCATTGGCATTTTCTCCTTCAAATTCAATTTCACTCAGACGGATGGTGCCATTGTAAAAGCTAAGATTAGCAGCTCCGCCATTAAAAACAGAGTCAAACTGAACTTGTAAGTCCATTTCGCCGGAATTGTCTTCGATTCCATCACCAGCGATCATCGGTAAAGTAAAGCAGGCAAGCGATAGATACAGAAATTTAGAAAGCATAGGACTAAGGTTATTTGTTTGAGATACTTTGATTTTTCAAAGCTTATTCCAAGCACCCTTATGTCCCTTTTTTACGCCTAGAGTCGGTTTTGAGTTCGCCAACTTTCCCAAAATGATAAGATGTGTGCCTTTGTGATAATGTTTAGGTATGGCATCTGCCTTCTTTTTGATAACTTGAAGGCAAGGCAATCGCCGGCAAAACTGAAGAGAAGGAGATTGATTTTCTTCAGGATTTTTGGTGCGAGTCAAAGCAATTAGCAGTAGCAGCTTGGGAAGAAGGTTTTACATATACATGGCGATTAGCTCGCCCTTATTAGCGCTCTACGGTTCAAGCCCCTTTTATATGTTTGGGGTGATGGATCTGACGCAAACGACTAAGCTGTATTTCTCAGTTTTGGTGAGCGTGGTTTTATACTGGCTGATCAATGGCTATATCTTTCTTTATCTAAAGAAGCCTCGCCGCTGGGACATCTTTATATTGAGTTATGCCGCCACCTTTTTGTCCAACCTGCTGAAGGCACCTTTCAATACATTTTTTGAAATCCGCTCTGCTGTCTTGGAGTACTTGCTTTTTCCGATCACCATGACCCTAGCTTTGAATACGGTCATTTTGTTGATAATCAATCAGCTCATTGAAGCCCGAGACAAGCGTCAGGCAGAAAAGAAAGTATCTGAATTGACTATACAGAAGCTGGAAGCAGAAAACATGGTGTTGATGCAGCAGCTACAGCCGCACTTTTTGTTCAATGCGCTGAGTGTACTCAAATCCTTAATCAAAGAGGATGGAGATTTGGCGGAGGAGTATTCGGTCAAGCTTTCGGACTTTTTACGTTATGCCGTGGAGTCCCACAACGCTAAGCTGGTCAGTATTACTGATGAGATGAAGTTTGTAGACAACTACCTTGGCTTGCAAAAGATTCGTTTCGAAAACGCTTTTCACTTTGAGGTAAAGGTGCCGGATGAGGTAGGGCAGGGGCAAATACCTGTTTTGGCCATCCAGACCCTGGTTGAGAATGCCTTTAAACACAACTATTTTACCGAAAAGCGTCCCCTCAATATCGAAATCAGTTACGAAAACGAAGCCATCATCGTGCGCAACAATATTGTCTCGCTCAAAGTAACTGAAAGACGAGGTACTGGCCTTGCTAATCTGGCCAAGCGGGTGGAGTACTTGACCGATAAGGTATTGAAGATCGAACAGAGCGAGACTCAGTTTAGCGTGCAAATCCCAGTTATAGCCGCATGAAGGTAGTAATCATCGAAGACGAAAAGCTTACGGCTAAAGACCTGGCCAGAACCATCAGAGCGGTCGAGACTGATACCGAAATCGTGGCTATGCTACCCAGTGTAGAGGATGCGCTGGAATTTTTTGCGGAAGAGCAGCCCATTGACCTCATCTTTTCAGATATCCAGTTGGGGGATGGCCTGAGCTTCGAGATTTTTGAGCAGACTAAGCTCAAGATTCCCATTATCTATTGCACGGCATTTAATCATTATGCCTTGGAGGCATTCAAGACCTTGGGGATTGATTATCTCGTCAAGCCCTTTTCCAAGGCCACGGTGGAGGCTGCCCTCGATAAGTACCATACCATCAAAGGAGATGCAAATACTACGGGTGGAGATTACAGCAGTCTGATCGATTTGATGAAGAGCCAGCTCAATCCGCGCAAGCCTTCGTCTGTCATCGTGCAGCAGCGAGATAAGATCATTCCTCTGCCGGTGGAGGAGATTGCCCTCTTTTTTATCGAGCATGATGCGGTCTTTGCTTACACTTTTGCGGGAAAGAAGCATCTACTCTCCCAGAAACTCAATGAATTAGAGACAAAGTTTAGCGGACCATTTTTTAGAGCCAATCGTCAGTTCCTGATCAACCGAAAGGCGGTCAAGGATGCCTCCCATTATTTCAATCGTAAACTTATGGTGCATTTGACGATCCCCTTTGAG
>CAZHOC010000425.1:0-5466 GCA_964534295.1 uncultured Bacteroidia bacterium
CGTTAATGCCGCGATCCACTTGCAAAAACCACTGATCGTAAAAGGTGAGCCAGGTACTGGAAAAACCATGCTGGCGCAAGAAATCGCCCAATCTCTCAACAAGCCCCTGATCAGTTGGCATATTAAGTCTACTACGATTGCTCAGCAGGGACTTTATGAGTATGATGCGGTCTCTCGCCTGAGAGATTCGCAATTGGGCTCAGAAAATGTCCATGACATTGCCAATTATATAAAGAAGGGCAAACTATGGGAAGCCTTTGAAGCGGAAGATCAAGTAGTACTGCTTATTGACGAAATCGACAAAGCAGACATTGAATTCCCCAACGACCTCTTGCTGGAGTTGGATAAGATGGAGTTTTATTGCTATGAGTTACAAAAGACCATTGTTGCCAAGAGCCGTCCCATTGTTATCATCACCTCTAACAATGAAAAGGAATTGCCCGATGCCTTTTTGAGACGCTGTTTCTTTCATTACATCCAATTCCCCGAAGCGGCAACGATGAAGCGCATCGTAGATGTGCATTTTCCCAAGCTCAGTGAGGATCTACTGCAGCGTTCACTGAAAGTGTTTTATGACATCCGCAACATCAAAGGTTTGAAGAAAAAGCCTTCTACTAGTGAGCTCCTCGATTGGTTAAAGTTGATCATACTCGAGCGCATCAGTCTCAAGGAGCTGGAAGAGGTTAATCTCAAAGACAAGCTGCCACCCTTTGAAGGTGCCTTGATCAAGAATGAGCAGGATTATCAAATTATTGATCAGTTGAGAAAGTGGAGTAGATAAAACTAGGCTCAAAATCTCCATCCTACATACAGATTAGGTGCCCAGGAAGGAGGCACTATAGATCTAATGCGGTATTCACTTTGACCTACCGTACGGGTATCGGTATTGTTGAGAATGAAGACAACATTATAAGAAGCTCCTAAGTGGAAGTGTGGTTTTTTGAATGGATACCAATTGTAGCCCAAACCTAGGCTTGCGTACCAGTTTGAAAAGTCATCGCTTGCCTGATCTCCTTCTCTAACAGTCCAGCCTTCATAGCCCAAGGTGCCTAATAAGTGGAATCCTTTGTCTATTTCACTTTCGTTGAAGCGGTAGCGAACTTCGCCACCAAAAAGATAATTCCAGTCCACTGTTAGCCCTTCATCTACTTCGAAAAACTGATCTCGAGCGAAGGTGGGTAACTCAAAGTTTGCCTCTGCTGCTAGTCCGAAGGTCCAGCGTTGCGGGCGGTGATAAAGCAGCTTAACACTATAACCTCCTAATATGAAGAAGGAAGGATTGAGGGTAAGGCTAAGACTAGAACCTTCTAATTTAGGCTGAGTGCTTTGGGCATTGAGGGATAAGGGTAAGCTCGCAAATACGAGCACAACCCAGAATGATTTTACTGGCATAAGATCTATTTACTTGCTAAGCCTTATTGCTTAGTACAAGTCAAAGTTCTATTGCCGGGGACTAAAAAAGTGTGACCTAAGTCAAAAAATCAGCTAGCCTTTTTATTGCGAATACGACTTAATGTCTCTCGACTGATACCCAAATAAGAGGCGATATAGCTGGCAGGAGAGTATTGGACCACTCTAGGTTGACTCTGTATTAAATTATAGTAACGCTGGCGGGCATCGTCTTTCATATAAGAGTGTAGCCGTTCCTCTTTACAGGATAGACCACTGAGGACCAATTCATCAATGATTTGCGAGAAAGCAGGAGATTGGCTTTTGAGCCTGTAAAAAGCTTCCCGATTGATGACAAATAGCTCACAGTCTGTAACAGCTTGAATGTTCTCAGGGCAGCTTTTTTGGTTCAGAAAGTATTGGTAAACAGTATTGAAATCCCCATCGCTGGTCATGTACTTGACGCTCTCTTGCCCCTTCTCATCCACTGCATAATTACGCATGACGCCAGAACTGATGAAGGCAATCTCATGACAGACATCTCCTGCCCTAAGGAAGAACGCTTTTTTCTGAAGCTGAATCCTCCGAAAGCTGGCTACTATTTCCTCCAATTCATTCGGCGGAATTTGATAATTAAGGGCCAAATAATCACGTATATGTAGCATGTTGAGGTAATTGAGGGTAAAAAAGAAGCAGCGATCTATAAACTAGACCGCTGCATATTTGTTGGTTTGCGTGCTTAGGCAAACTCTTTCTCTTTCTTCTTCTTCTTCGGAAATGGCCGGATAATCACCCGAGTACCTTTATCGTAAGTAAAGTAGCTCCATACCCAGTTGACAAAGACCACAAGCTTATTGCGGAAGCCGATCATATAGAGCAAGTGAATAAACATCCACGCCAACCAAGCTACGAAGCCGTTCATATGCAGCTTGCGGAAGTCCACTACTGCCTTGTTCCGTCCAATGGTAGCCATGCTACCTTTGTCAAAGTAGGTGAACTCATTGAGCTCCTCTTCGCCTTTGAGCATCTTGGCGAGGTTTAGACCTAGGTTTTCTCCTTGCTGGATCGCGCCCGGGGCAACCTGAGGGTGGCCATTAGGGTAGGCCTCAGTACGCATCATCGCGAGGTCGCCAATCACATAGACATCCTCAGAGCCGAAGGCCTTATTATAGCGGTCTACTTCAATTCGTTGTCCGCCTGCGAGCTTGGCGTTTTCGAGACCATCGATCAGGTTTCCTTTGATGCCTGCCGCCCAGATGACGGTACTGGCTTCAAAAGTCTTGTCTTTATCTGTTTGGATGATATCGTTGCCGTACTCAGTTACTCTATTTTCGAGCCAGATGTGGACACCAAGCTTTTCAAGCGAACGCTTAGCATCATCAGAGGATTTCTGAGACATCCCGCTCAATAATTGAGAGCTAGCTTCGATCAAGTGGATTTCCATCATCCGTAAGTCCAGCTCAGGATAGTCGCTGGGTAGTACGTGTCGCTTGAGTTCGGCCAGAGCGCCTGCTGTCTCTACTCCAGTAGGACCACCACCGACTACGACAAACTTCAATAAGGTGTCTTTACGCGCCAAATCATTGGTTTGTAGGGCCATCTCAAAGTTTTGTAGGATCAAGCTACGTAGATCAAGTGCCTCCGGAATGCTTTTCATCCCCACAGAGAGGTCTTCGACGTCTTGCATGCCGAAGAAGTTGGTCGAACTTCCAGTCGCTAAGACTAGGTAGTCGTAATTGACCTCCCCAATGGAAGTATAAACAGTTTTGAGACCAGGATCGATGCGCTCAACTTCGGCCATGCGGAAAAACAAGTTGTCCTGGGTGCCAAACATCTTACGCAATGGAAAAGCAATGGAATCTGGCTCCAAACCACCCGTCGCTACCTGATAAAGTAGAGGCTGGAAAGTGTGGTAATTGTTACGGTCCAACATGACCACCTGTACGGGTAGTCCGCGGAGCTTTTTAGCCAGGGTGATACCTCCAAATCCTCCGCCAATGATGACCAAACGAGGAAGATTGGTTTTTGGGAGGGAAGCTTTCATATATATTGAGATTTGTAGATCAAAAAATGAATTAGTGTCTATTCTAAGCTGCTCATTTTGAGGCAGATTGATAAAAGTTCTCTACTTAAAGAACCTAAATCATTGTACTTAGTTTATTTACGATTACAGACGAGATTCGTTGACCAAAAGTGCGGTTTTTATGCCCTCTTTTCTATCCGTAAGTTTGTAGGACAAAATTGCCTTAATTAAACCTATGTCAGTTCGATTTTACAGCCTTCCCATTCAAGAGATTCGCGATGAAAGCCCAGATGCTTACAGTCTGTTTTTTCAGAATCCTGATCCGGAGGTTTTTCAATATAAAGCCGGTCAATATCTCACCCTCAAAGTTAAAGTTGGTGAGCAGGAAGAACGTCGCGCTTATTCCCTCGCCAGTGCCCCTCATCAGGCAGCATCCCTGCGGGTAACGATCAAACGCGTTCCCGGAGGGAAGGTCTCTAACCACCTTCGCGATCACTATAAAGCTGGGGATGAAATAGACGTCCTACCTCCCATGGGGAGTTTTACGCTGGTGCCGGATCCTGAAGCGAGTCGAGAATACGTTTTTATTGGCGCGGGAAGTGGTATTACCCCCCTAATGTCCATGCTGCAAACGATATTGGAAGGAGAGCCCAAAAGTAAAGTTACCCTCTGGTATGGCAATCGTACTGAAGCGGATATCGTGTTCAGGCAAGAGTTGACTTTTTTGAAGGAAGCCTTCGGCGAACGCTTGAACATCAGGTATATCCTCAGCCGTGCGGATGATAGCTGGGAAGGGTTTAGGGGGCGCCTCGACGAGGAACGCTTATTCGATTGGATTTCGGAGCTCTTTATGCAGGGTGAGTTGAGGAAACGATATTATCTCTGTGGGCCTGCGGGTATGATGGAAGCCGCCGAAAGAGCTTTGATCAAGCAAGCCGTAAACCCAGACGACATCTATCAAGAATTTTACTCTGCCCCCCTCCCTTCGGAAGAAGAGATTGCGCGTTCCTATGCAATAGATGAAAAAGGGCAAGAGCATATCTCAGACGGAGAAAATGATTATGTCTTGCAGGAGCAAAATGTAACCATCAAGCTCGATGGACAAACTCACCAGCTTTTAGTGCAGCCTGATGAGTACATATTGGATGCTGCGATTAAAGTTGGACTAGAACCTCCATATTCCTGTCAAGCAGGGACCTGTAGTAGCTGTCGGGCGATGCTCATTTCAGGAACGGTAGCGATGGATGAAAGCTTGGGCCTAAGCGACGAAGAACTCGAGCAAGGCTATGTGTTAAGCTGCCAATGCCATCCCTTAGATGAAGAAGTGGTACTCGATTTCGAGTAAAAAAATCTTTCACACCCTGTAAAATGCGTATTTATACGCTAGTAAGATTCGTATTGGGTTTGCAGATTTACATCAGCCATTAAAACCCCCTAAAACGAATCACAATGAAACACACTTCCTATGTGGGGCTCATTTTGAGCCTCACATTAATCTTGTCTGGCTTTTCCCTACAGGCCCAAGAGAGCGCAAAGGCGCAGCCACCTGAAACACAAATGTTTGCTCTATGGGAGTTACATACTTCTCCAGCTAAAATGGGGCAAATGATCGAGGCTTGGAAAAAAATGCTCGCCAAAATGAAAGAGCATGAGGTTCCTGCTCAATATGGTATCCTGACCGTTGACGATGGACGTTTTGTAATTACTATGCCCATTGAAAACATGGCTCAATTGGATGATGATCCTTTAGCCGATATGGCCAAGGTCATTGGCCCAGAAGGTATGGCCGAGTTATTTTCGCCTATGATGGAGTTAGCTGATAAGGTGGACAGCTACACACTCGTCATGCCAAAAGGACAAAGTTTCTTTACTGAGGCTGATCCTCGAGGGGATGCTCCCTACCGCAGGTGGGATAACTTTTCTTTTGAGCCAAGTGCTATGATGGAGATCAGCTCCTTAGCTAAAAAAGTTAATGCCCTTTACGCTAAGTACGATGCCCCCCTTGGGTATATCATATACCGAGACGGTATGGGGATAGCAGGACCGCTGGTCGT
>CAZHOC010000426.1:0-5447 GCA_964534295.1 uncultured Bacteroidia bacterium
CGCATTTTTGCTTATGAAGCAGTCAGCAACCATCGCTCACTATCGAATGTGAGCGCTGCTATCCCGCTACATGATCCACCGGCAGAGCCTTTGCATATGCTCAATGTCAGCGTAGTAGATGATGCGTTTATCAATCTCTCATGGGAGCTGCCTCCGACAGTGCTCTATGCAAGCGAATTGGTCATTGAGCGCAATGCTGGTAATGGATTTGTGGATTGGTATCGGCAACCGATAAGTAATCCGGCGACTGAAGTAGATGATCTCGATGCGGATGTACATCAACAGTCCTACCAATATCGCGCTTTTGTAGAAGACAGCTGCGGTGATCGAACTCCCATCGGGCGTATCGGAACGAGCATTTACCTGCAAGCCTATCGCGAAGAAGGGGTGATCCACCTCAATTGGAATCCCTATGAAGAATGGTCCCAAGGGGTCGATTATTATGAGCTCTCCGCCTACAATGAGCAAACGCTGCAATATGAATTGATTGCCCAAATAGATGCAGATTCTGGTCGATATGAAGACCGGCTTACGGACTGGCAACAGGGCAGTATTTGTTATCGCATCACGGCTTGGGAGTCAGCTGGCAACCAACAGCAGAGTCTGTCCAATGAGGCCTGTGTGGTGCTGGAACCCTTACTTTTTGCCGCTAATGCCTTCACTCCTAATGAAGATGGTTCTAACGACCGCTTCCTGATCGAAGGAGTGTTTTTAGAGGCTTATGAATTGAGGATATACAATCGATGGGGGCGACAATTATTTAGCTCCAATTCGATTGGTGCGGCTTGGGATGGTACCGCTAATGGAGTCCCCGTGCAGGAAGGCGTATATGTCTTCATAGCCGAAGGCCTTGGTTACAATGGAGATCGCATCCGCAAAGTAGGGACGGTGACCCTGATTCGCTAAGCTTTCCCCCCTGATAAAATGAATTGATCAATTAGTAATAGCCTTATGTGAGATAGCCCCCAGACAAAATTAACCCTAGCTACACCTACAACATGAAAAAACACCTACTTAGCTTCTGGAAAGATTGTGCACTCATGGTCCTCTTTTTGTCTTGCTTGGGCCTACATGCGCAGATCAGTATCAGTGCCGATCAAAACAGTGGTTGTGCGCCCTTTGTAGTGGAGTTTACGGCTACAGCGCCGAACGCTACCTCCTTCCAATGGGACCTTGGCAATGGTAGCTTCTCTAATTTGCCCAATCCCGGTACTACTTATCTGCAGGGAGGAAATTATGATGTTAGCCTAACCGTTGGCTTTGCTGATGGTAGCAGTCAGACAATCACTGAGACGCAGTTTATACAGGTGTTTAATAGCCCTGAGGTGGATTTTGTCGGCGGTCCTAGTCCGGTTTGTCAAGATGCTCCGGTAAACTTTACATCACAGGTGCAGCTCGGCTCAGCGCCTATTGCCACTTATCTCTGGGACTTTGGTGATGGTTTCAATGGCAATCAGGTCAATCCAACTCATGCCTACGGCCTGGGCGGTATTTTTGGGGTTACCTTGCAAGTTACAGATGTAAATGGTTGTTCGGATCTTCTCTTCAAACCCAATTACATTAGTGTCAACGCCACCCCCAATGCAGACTTTGTAGCAGACCAAACGGTTTCTTGCGATCCGCCTCTGACTACTAATTTTACCAGCCTTACTACTCAATTAGGCCTAACCCATGCTTGGGTGCTCAATGGGGCTGCCAATACCTCCAATCTTGTCAACCCCTCATATACCTACACTGCCAACGGTAGCTATACTGTACACCATACAGTAACGGATGCCCTTGGCTGTACACAAACCGTTTCTAAACCAGCTTTTATCCAGATTGGACTCAATGCGGTAACCATCCAAGCAAGCGACACCGTAGTGTGTCCGGGCGATACGGTACAGTTTTATTGCGGCAATCTCAATGGGACAGGCATTAGCTGGGACTTTGGTCTTGGTGGTGGCATTGTCTATGGCTGTAGCCAAGAGCAAGAGTATAGTACGCCAGGTTTATACCAGGTTTCTTTGAGTTTTACTGATCCTGATGGTTGTTTTTATACCGGTACTCAAACCATCCGAGTCAGTGAGCCTCCCAACATTTCGTTTACTGCTGACCCCAGCTCGCACTGCCGTCCGCCTTATATCACCAATTTTACCAACAATACCACCAATGGATTTACTTATGTTTGGCAGTTTGGAGACGGAAATACTTCCACAGCCGTAAATCCTACGCATACTTATCCGCCCTTTACCAACTCCAAGCAGTATGATGTGCGTTTGATCGCTACCAATGATGATGGCTGTGTCTCAGATCTCAAATTCAATGGCGCCGTCAGGACAGGAGCGACTATTGCTCAACCACTGATTGACTTTGGCTCCGGCTGTGCTCCTTTGACAGTAAACTTTTCCGATGGAAGTTTTGCTACTTCTGTGATCACCAGTTGGGAGTGGGATCTCGGCAATGGGGTTACGGGCACCACGCCCAATATGACAACTGTTTACCTGGACTCGGGCTATTATGCCGTCAGTCTTGCCATTGAAGATGCCAATGGTTGTAAAGATACTTTTGCCGTAGATACTTTTATCCGGGTTGGCATGCCTGTGCCGCCAGATTTTGAGGTAGATACGATTGTCTCCTGTGCCGGTGATTCAATCAATTTTACCAATCTCACTCCCGGAGGTGATACGCTTACCTACGTCTGGGATTTTGGGGACGGAGAGTCTTCTCAAGCCTTTGAGCCCATTCACTTTTTTAAGGATACAGGATTTCTGGACATCACCTTGACCTCTTATGAACGAGGCTGTCCGGATAGTGTCAGGAAAAATGCCCATGTCTATATACTAGGGCCTGTGGCCAATTTTGATATTCCCAATCAATTTTTCTGTGAGGTACCTACTACCATACCGATGGCTGATGGCTCCATAGATGCCAATGGTTGGTTTTGGGAGTTTGGAGATGGAGGCGTTGACTCTGTAGAAAATCCTTCCCATACCTACAATAGCTCGGGCAATTATATCGTCAAACTGACGGCTAGCAATGATATCAATGGCTGTACTGATGTAAAAACCAAAGCGATTCAAATCAAAGCGGTGGAGGCGAGCTTTATTCCAAGCGTTACCAGTGGTTGTGCGCCCTTAACCGTTTCCTTTAACAATATCTCCCAAAACATCAGCAAAAGTACTTGGGACTTCAAAGCGGGAACTCCAGTTTATCTCGTCACCAGCCCGGTATTTACCTTTACTCAGCCCGGGGTTTATGATGTCAACCTCACCGTAGAATCTGGGCCTCTTTGCTCTGATGATACCACCATACAGATCACCGTTTATAAACCGATCGCCTCTTTTTTGACCGATACCACTACGGTTTGTGCTTTTGAAACCGTTGAATTTCAGCCCTTTGTTAGCTCTCTTGCGCCTGTCGTTAATTACGCCTGGGACTTTGGGCCGGCAAACCTTAGTTCTCCGCAGGATACCGTCAGCTACACCTATACCGATCAAGGATATTGGGATATCAACTTGATAGTAACTGACTCTGTGGGCTGTATGGATACGGTCTTTCGCGAAAATTATGTCTACGCTGGCGTGCCGGTAGCGGGGGTCAGTCTGCCCGATCCTTTCAATTGCCCTGACAATCTCATCGACTTTAATAATACCTCCTTTGGGACAGACTTGACTTACCTCTGGAATTTTGGGGATGGCACGACCAGTACCCAATTTGAACCCCAGCATACCTACAACGGCTTGGGAGTCTTTCCCGTGAGTTTGTCTCTGGTAGATTCCTTAGGTTGCGATACCACCACTACGGTTCCCATCACCATAGCCGAACCCATCGCGAGTATAGCGGCTGATACTACTAGTATTGACTGTCCGCCATTGCCAGTACAGTTTAGTGCTACTAACCTCTCTGGTCATAATTTTGGCTGGTTTTGGGACTTTGGAGATGGCAATACCTCGGTCGCCCAAAATCCTAATAAACTCTATACGGTAGCTGGAGACTATACCATTACCATGATTGCCACGGCCCCGACCGGCTGTGCCGATACCGTCACGCTCAATCAACAGATACAGATTGGCGGACCTTCGGGTAGCTTTAGTTTTACCCCAGAAGACGGCTGTCCCGGTACTCAGGTAGCTTTCAACGCACAGGTCAA
Organism: uncultured Bacteroidia bacterium; assembly: GCA_964534295.1. Taxonomy (GTDB): domain Bacteria; phylum Bacteroidota; class Bacteroidia; order J057; family J057; genus JBCAWW01. The sequence goes on from CAZHOC010000426.1 coordinate 4,133, forward strand.
CAATCCCGCCATTAGCTTCCAATGGGATTTAGGGGGCGGTGTTTTGACGGCCGATCCAGCACCGATTCAAACCTATCATCAACCTGGCATATATCAACCCTTATTGATATTGACCGATACTGGAGGCTGTGAAGTCTTTGTCCCTAGCAGTGATAGTTTGGTGATATTTGATCCGCCTCAGGCCAATTATGGCTTAAGCGATGTAGTCGCTTGTGATAGTGCAACCATTCTTTTTGCGGATAGTAGTAGTGCAGGCAGCGCTCCGCTGACTAGCCTTTTCTGGGATTTTGGGGTACAGGGAACTTCCACGATAAACAACCCAAGCGTATTTTATGATCAGATAGGTACCTATCCAGTTACGCTCATGGTGGAGGACTCGCTGGGTTGTCGGGATACAATATCGGTGGCGCAGCAGATTTTAGTAGCGGCTTCGCCAAACGCTCAGTTTGAACCGAGTGACTCGATTGGCTGTATGCCTTTGGGCTTAAGTTTTGTGGATCAGTCTGCTGCGCAGAACGCCACGCTTCAGAGCTGGAGTTGGACGTTCGGCGATGGAGCCGGCACCAGCACCCAACAAAACCCCAATTATATTTACCCCGTGGATGGCAGCTTTACGGCTCAATTGCTGATTATAGATAGCAATGGTTGCGTAGATTCAACCACCCGCAATATCCTAGTCAATCCGCTACCAGAAATAGCGTTTGAAGGCATCGATAGCCTCGGCTGTGCGCCCCAGCCCGTACAGTTTTTTGTGCAAACCCCCACAGCGGTTGACTGGCAATGGGACTTTGGCGACGGCAGTCCATTGGATTTTGATGAAGAACCCACTCACCTCTACACCGCTGATGGGACTTATTCGGTCAATCTCCGGGTGAGCGACGCCAACGGTTGTGTAGATACCCTTATCAAACCCGATTATATCGTGCTTTCGCGACCCATGGCGGACTTTAGTCTCAATGACTCTATTCTTTGTCCCGGAGAAGATTTGTTGCTGACGGATCAGACTCAGAGCCTATGGCCCCTAGTCTCTTGGGATTGGGATTTTGGTGATGGAGTAGGAGGTAGCACGCAAGCTGACCCTTCTTATCAATACAGCAATGCTGGTACTTTTGATATTCGCCTCCGCGTGGCTGACTCGCTGGGTTGTACGGATGAGATCATCGTTCCCAATGCGGTGAGCGTACTCTCAGATTTGATCCCTGCAGTACCCGAAATCATTGCTGTCAATGTGCTGGATCAGCAAGCGGTACAAATTCGTTTTCGCACTTATAACAATGTACGAGATGATTTCGAAAGCTATATCATTTATCGCTCC
>CAZHOC010000427.1:0-494 GCA_964534295.1 uncultured Bacteroidia bacterium
AGGGCTTATCGATGTCGGCAAACATCTTTTTGAAGAAGAGGCTAAAGAAGCCTTTGAGTTTGAGATAGCGAATATCAAAGCCCTGATAATCATATTCCTTAAACTTGACCAAGGTCTTACCGATTTTCTTCATGACGTAGTCAAGGCGCTCCTCGGTCAACTCTAAATCATCAAAATGGAGCATAGCATAATAAGCATACTCATTAGAATTAGAACCCATGGGTACCACTGCCGTGACGACTTCATCGGTCATCCACTGAAAGAAGTCTCGTTCAAACTCAATGTCTAAGCGTTTCTCAAGCTGGGTACGGGCCGTGAGGATAGTCTGGTAGCCTTCCGGGTCTGTTTCTTTGTATTGATCCTCAAAACGATTGTATAGCTCTGAGAAGTTGTCGAAACCAATTGAGGTATACATGGCGGTATGTCCAGGCAGTATATTTTCAGCATGAGAATTACCCATACCGACATCCTTGTAAATTGTTAGATAGGACCCA
>CAZHOC010000427.1:513-5445 GCA_964534295.1 uncultured Bacteroidia bacterium
TTGCTTAAGCGAACCATCCAAACGGATTTCATCATCATCCATCATCAGGTCAAAAGCAGAATATTGGACGATGGTATTGAGATCCCCTAGCATCTCCGGTGCTTCGTCGGTATAGATGCCTAGATATTCGTCTAACTGATCATAATTGAGGTAGAGGGTATAGAGTTCATCACGGTCGGCGCGGTTACGAACTTGTTTGAAAGCAGGGTTTTCCAGTAAGGAAGGCTTTTCAGATTGGATGATCGCTTCGCGAACGAGTTCTTCTGTATAAGAAGCGACCAGTATGTTACCGACAATAGAGAGGGTCAAATTATCTTTGGCGACGGGATCGTAGAGTTTATATACGTTGATATTGAAGTATTCATCAGAGCTTACTTCATAGCCTAACTGAGTAAAGGTTTCCTCAACGACGGGTTTAAGCTTAGCGAGCTTACGACCTTTGCCCTTTAGGTCTACGATAATCAAAAAGTCATAGTCTTCTCGCTTGGTCATATGGGCGGAGATAACCATATCCCCCAATTTGACCGCATCCACTAATTTTTGATTGGCTGAAAGCAGGGAGTCCAAATAATCAGCCATTTCCGTGATTTCGAGGAAGGATTCGTTTCCTTTCAGGTAACGCCAAACTTCACTTCTGCTCATGTCTTGCCAGTCTTTGACCGGTCGATCAGACTCCACCGCGTAAATAACATCTGCGGGTACCAAATCGAGCGGATTATGGACTTCTTCGCCAGTATCGATAAAGATATAGCCAGCGATAGCAGCCGCACCCAAGAGTATGGCAAAAAGCAAGATTCTGAGGACGGTTTTCATGAGAAGGATAAAAATTTAGGAGTTTCTAACAGGAGAATTTACGGATAATTTTCGCCCCTTTTCAAAGTCAAAGATTCGCGACTTTAAAATACCCCATTTATTGAAGCGAAAAGCCATAGAAACGCGCAATACACCCAATCCATATTTCACACTTCGCTTGAAATTGATAGAGGATGCTTCGGGAAAATACTTGGTCGGACAAGTAACCTCTCCGATGATATATCCAGCATAGGCAATCTGCCCCAGCATCTCATTGTCGAAGACAAAATCATCATCATTCTCCTCCAGAGGCAGCTTTTCAAGAATCTCTCGCGAAAAGGCTCGGTAGCCTGTATGGTATTCTGCTAGCTTTTGCCCCATCCAGACATTCTGAAAAAAGGTAAGGAAGCGGTTGGCGATGTATTTATAAAGTGGCATCCCTCCTTGCAGGGCACCTTTGCCCAAGATCCGAGAGCCTAGCATGACGGGAAACAATCCGTAGGCGATCGGAAAAATCATGGCCTCGATCAAGCGAGGGGTGTATTGATAATCAGGGTGCAGCATTACGACGATGTCTGCTCCTAGCTCCAAAGCAGTCTGATAACAAGTTTTTTGATTCCCTCCATACCCCCGGTTTTTGGGATGTTGGATGACAGAAGAAATCCCCAATTCCTTGGCTACTTCGACCGTATTATCAGGACTTTGATCATCGACCAATACCACTTCATCTACCAGATCAAAAGGAATCTCGTCATAAGTCGTTTTTAAGGTTTGTGCCGCATTATAGGCAGGCATGACCACTACTACTTTTTTCCCCCTTACCATATTGTTGAATTGATCTTGGTTTGATTTGGCATTAAAAAAGTCCGATAATCATCGAAACGGAACGCAAATTAGTAAATGATCCGTTTACATCTTTATCCTTGCTATATAAAGCATCAAAGTAAAGGGATTATAAAGGGGATTGGTTTTTTGCTCTCTAAGGGAGAAATTAAAGGCGATATGAAACACCTTCTCTGCATTGGCTATACGATTTTGCTTTTCAGTTCTCATGCTTTCGCAGGAGGACCTCATCTCAATTTACATGGCATCCGCAATTTAGGTATGGCCCATGCTGGAACGGGACTCTCTGTAGATGCCAGCGTATTGTATTTTAATCCGGGAGCGGCAGCTTTTGTCGATCGCAACCAATTGATGATTGGTTCTACGCTAGTTTTTCCTCATACAGAATTTTTGGGTCAGTTTCCGAGCCTATATGAATCCCAAATGACGCAGCAGGCTTTAACGCCCAGTTATTTTTATGCCCTATTCCGCATGGGTAAGGAAGGTATTTGGAAAGACCTACGTTGGGGAGTAGCCTTAAATACTCCCTATCTAACCAATACCCGTTGGCCTGATGATTGGGCCGGCAATCAATTATCACAAGAGTTCTCTCTTACCTTTTTTACGCTGCAACCTACCCTCAGCTGGCAGATCAGTCCCAAAGTAAGCATAGGCGCAGGGGTATCATTAGGTTTTGGGAGCATGCTTGTTCGCAAGGCCTTACCTGAAAATGGGCCTAATGAGAGTGCGGCGAATCTACAATATAGTGGAAGCGGGAATCTAATCGGTATCAATGCCGGGATAGCGATTAAACCCAACGATCAATTACAAATTGGCATTTCCTATCGCACCGAAATGAGGATGCGCATTGATAGTGGAGAGGCGAGGTATACAGTGCCGCTTTCCCTACAAAGACTCTATCCCGACGGGAGCTTCCAAACCGAAATCCGGCTTCCCTCCACCTTTAATGCTGGCCTATCCTATAAGGCCAATGAAAGGGTGATGGTCTTAGCAGATATCAATTATCAAACTTGGTCTACTTGGGATTCGCTACGCCTCGATTTCGCTAATGAAGTCCAACAAGTCCAGGACACTGCCATCGCGCAAGGATTTAAAAATACCTGGAGCATCAGATTAGGCGCGGAATTTGAGTTAAATGAGATATTACAAGTTCGGATTGGCGCTTTCTACGATTTAACTCCAGTTCCTGAAGGTTTACTCTCTCCCGAATTTCCTGACGCAAACCGTATAGGTCTGAGCACAGGACTGGGCTTGAGAGTCATCAAAGGATTACAGCTGGATCTAGCTTACTTATACGAGTACGCTGGCGAAAGAAGTTCATTCTATCGTCCAGCTGCTTTTGGAGGGACTTACCTCAGTTATGGGTTCCATTTGGGCGCGGGGATACGTTATCAATTCTAAAAACTTGATAAGGAATATCTGCTGATTATTTAAGATATTTAAAATAATTCCCTCCCCTCGGCAACCTTATGATTCATCCTTTTCGATAATAAAGAGTGAAGAAGACTTGTATGGGAAAAAGCTTACCTTTTTTTAATCTTGTATTGTTTGTATTTGGAGGCCTGCTTCTGGGCCTGACGGGCTGTAGATTTTCGATTGATCGCCCTATTTTTCCTGATGAGCAATTAGTAATTGAAGAAATCGTTGCCTTTGGCGACGGCTATATGGCTGGCTTTACCAATACGGAGCGTAGCGCCGAGCAAATGGGAGCCATCAGCGGTCTATATCACGATGCTCAAATCAATTCCATACCAAGATTAATTGTCGCTCGCTACAACGAATTGCGAGATACCCTAGGTTATAATACCATTCCATTTCAGCAACCCTTGGCCCTAGAAAATGGTTCTGGATACTTAGAGGCGAGTTCTATTGCTACTTCACCTTGTGCAACGCTTCCTTCTTATGCATTGGTTGAAAAAGTAGAAGCAAGTTCCTCTTGGCAAATAGCCGCAGATGAGAGCTTCAATAATTTATCTTTCCCTTATCTCAGCTCAAGCGCACTTAACAATCTCACTCAACTCAATGAAAATCCCTTTGTTGCTAGGGTATTTCCAAACAATACCTATTCCTACCAAGAGCTGGCAGTAAGGTCTAATGCAGACTTTTTTTTCATGTGGTTGGGGGTAAATGAAGTCTTAGATTATGCCCTTTCAGGCGGAGAATATGGGGGTATGACTATGTCTAGCCCCGCAGACTTTGGAGAAGAATACGAGAGCTTTGTGCAAGCTCTAATTGACAATGGCAAGAAGGGGATGATCGCTACGATTCCTGACATTACTCAGTTTCCCTACTTCCGTACCGTACCCAAGACTTATGTAGACTTTGAAAATTGTGGGGCCATCCCAAAAGCAGTATATATCGAAACTTGGGCTGATAGCAATAACCAGATCGTTAGAATTGCCAATGCATTTGATCGCATATTGCTCCAAGCACAAGAAAAGATAGGGCAAGGCGAAGCACCTTCTACCTACGGCTTATATGAGGAGTTTCCCGTCCAGCATCAAAATGTCCTCGACGCCTTCGAAGCAGAAAAGATTCGAAGCAATATACAAGCCTACAATGAGTACCTGATTCAGATGGTAGAAAGGATCAATGCCAATGAAGGGAAAGACGTACTTGGCATTGTTAGATTAGATCGCACCTTCTCACAAGTATTTGAAGGAAAATTTGAGACAGGAGTTTTTGTCTCTGGCGATCATTTGACGGGCGGGGTATTTAACCTAGATGGTCTTTATCTTACCCCTCGGGGGAACGCTTTAGTCGCGAATCAATTTATTCGCTCTATGAATGCTTTTTCCGCCTTCCCCGGAACGCTCCCCCCTAACAATCTGAAAGATTATGCTGGAGTGAGCTTTCCGTAGGCGGACTCACACACTACTTCTCGTTTTCGTCTTCCTCTTCTTCCTCTACTTCTACATCGAAAACGTTTACCTCAACTGGACCTTTGCGGAAGCTATCACGAAAACTCGTTTTCTCTTCCTGGCTCATGGATTCCCAGCGCTCACGCATTTTGTTTTTCCAATGCTCGCGCATTTGGTCCCTTCTCGCATGATTTTTAAATCCTTTACGCATTCCTCCAGTTAAGAGGCGCCCTAGGATCATCATACCCAAACTCTGCAAGAATCCAATCGTTGGACCAGCAAAGAGAGCAGGAACAATTGCGTTCCAGAGCAACATCACAAAAAGACCTTTGATCAAGAATCCACCAAGACTAAAGCGTCTTGGACCATAACCACATCTTCTATATTTCATTTTTATATTTTTCTTTTCCATTTCCATTTTTTTTAATCATTCCAT
>CAZHOC010000428.1:0-1310 GCA_964534295.1 uncultured Bacteroidia bacterium
GGTTTCTATGCTAACTCTTCCTCATATGATTACCCTAGAGCATTTATATAAACAAACTAAATAAGGATTTTTATATATGTAAGAATCTCCATATATTTCAGGTGAAAAGGGATTACTACTACTACTATTTTACTCGCACACTACTACTCTACTGAATTGCACTACTTTTTTTGATCCTTTTCACCTGATTTTTTTATGTCATTCCTTTCTTCACTACTTGCTTCTCTCCCTGTTCAGTTAACAGAGAGCGCAACTTGGACCTATATGGTCATCTATGTATTATGTGCTTCGTGTGTGTATATGGTTCTTGCACGACGTATCAGCGAGAAAGAACTAGATCGTAAGGTCGTTGATGGTGTCTTTTTCACGATGCTGGGTGCCAGTACCCTCATTTGGATCTTGTCTAAGATTCCACCGATATCCTAATTTTTTAGGCCTTAATACACCACATTTCTATCTTTTTCGTTCGTTGGTATGAAGTTGCGATGTAATTTTGCGCTTTAATTGTTTTTAAGGAGAGAATTTCTCAACAACCAAAAAACCAAAACCCAACCAACATTTATGAAAAAGGTATTATACACTTTATTAGCTATATGCTCTTTCGCGAGCATACAAGCTCAGGACCTTATTATGTTTGACTGGAACAATACGCCGCTTCCAGGAAATAACGTAAGCGGTCTGCATGCCGTAGGCAGCGGTAATACAATTTGGATTGCAACCAATCAGGGCGCTTGCCGCTACAATACAAGCTCTGGCTGGACTGTCAACAAACTGCCTCTCGTAGGTACCCTCCCCAATTTCCTTTCCAGCGTGGTTCCTGATCAAAACGGAGAACTCTATGCTGGTGCCTTTCAAAATGGTGTATCCTACTACAATGGTTCAAATTGGACCAATGTAGCCATGGGAAACATCCAAGACATACATGTAGACTCCATCAACCAAATCTGGGCTGCTAGCTCTGATGCGGGACTTTTGTTTTATGATGGCAACACTTGGATCAATTATAGAACCAATAATACAGGTGGTTTCAACTCTGATGTCGTCAATTGTGTTACTGATGACGGCAATGGCTTGCTATATGTAGGATTTGATCCTCAAGGTAATTGGGCCGGTGGTATGGCTAGCTTTGATGGTACTAACTGGTTGCGTTGGACTACTCAAATCAATAATCTCCCTGATGCACGCATCAACCATATTGCTTTCAAAGCTGATGGTAGTATGTTGTTGGCTTCTGATGGCGGACTGCTAGAAGGTTCTGGTGCAAACTGGACCGCCTACACCACTTCTAATTCAAATATCCCTTCCAATAC
>CAZHOC010000428.1:1320-5442 GCA_964534295.1 uncultured Bacteroidia bacterium
TAGCAGTAGATGATAACGGATTGATCTGGGTAGGCACAGAGTCAGGCTTCGCTACTTTCGATGGCACTACTTGGACGACTTTCAATACCAGCAATTCTGACTTAGCCGACAATCGTATTCGCGAAATCGTATTTGACAATACGGGCCATACTTGGATGGCTACAGGTAATGGAGTGGCTGTCTATAAAGCAGGCGGTACTTCAGTAAGCATAGAAGAACCATTATGGGCCCAAAGCCTTAGCTTTCAGCTAACGCCTAATCAACTTGCCGCCAATGGGGATCTTAATTATGTCATTGATCTTCCGCAAGCGGCCGAGACTCAACTAAGCGTTTTTGATATGCAAGGGAGAATCGTTGCGCGAAGCGAGGTCCAAAATAAAATGCCCGGTGTCCATCAGGAAACACAGGCTCTTGAAGGACTCACTGCCGGCATTTACTTTGCTCGCTTACAAGTAGATGGCTTTATCCGCACCGAGAAGTTTATCGTTCAGTAAAGCTGAAAAAAGAAATAAAAAAAGCTGCTTGGGACTAGCCTGAGCAGCTTTTTGTTTTATTGATCCGTCAGCCTAAAAGCACTCTTAAAATTCATTCATGAGAGTCCTCTTTTAACTCAAAAATTGATATGCAATCCTTCAATATATCACGTTTTTTTATAATTACTCTATTCCTTTCTACTCTCTTTGGCTGTAAAATCGGTGAGCTTCCAAGCTGGGAGAATGAATTTACCTTCAGCATTATGTCCTTCAACCTTAGATTTGACACTGTAGAAGATGGTGAGAATCAATGGGACAATCGTAAGGAAGCCTGTCTTGATTTGCTAAGAGATAAAGCGCCCAATATTTTCGGGATACAAGAAGGGCTACACTCACAAGTTACTTTCCTGGAGGATAATCTCACTGATTATGATTATGTAGGCGTCGGGCGAGATGATGGGCACTCTGCCGGAGAATATAGTGCGATTTACTATCAACGCCTTCGCTTTGAGTTGTTGGAAGCAGGCAATTTCTGGCTTAGTGAAACCCCTGATGAGCCTTCACTAGGCTGGGACGCCAATAACATTCGTATTGTAAGTTGGGCCGCCTTAAAAGATCGAGAGTTTAACGAAAATGTCTACGTTTTTAATACCCATTTTGACCATAAGGGCAAGACCGCAAGAGAAGAATCCGCAAAATTGATCGTGGAGAAGATGGCGGAAATAGTACCAAGCGGCGCAAAGGTGTTTTTGATAGGCGATTTCAATGTGCTTAGTGGCAACAGTGCCTTAAAACCGATCCTCGAGCAATATGAAGATGCCCGTGAGTATAGTGCTAAAAACCAAAGCAAGTCTTACAACGGTTGGGGGAGATGGTACCTAAATCGAGATATCGATTATGTGTTCTACCGTAATGCAGAGGCCATGTCTTTTCAGACTGTTGCGGAGGATTATGGAGTCCCTTTCATTTCGGACCATTACCCTATTATTGGGTATTTTAAATAGATCCTAGGCTTTGGCTAGGGGAGGATGGTTTTTGCTTTTTCGGCTATGCCGAACGCTTCTCTATGTTCTCTGAGACGCTCTCTCACCCAGCTTTCGGCTGAGGAGCGTAAGCGTTCACCCTCGGTGTCCCTCATAATAGGACCTATCGTCATACGGACATAAGTTTTGGGTTTACGAAAGCACTGCAAAAAGTGCGGTATGAAAGTATCTGAGCCTACCCAAGAATCGTTAATATCGCCATATTCTAAGGCCACAGGCACTACTGGGATATTACCTTCTGCGGCACGGTAAAACATGCCCGGGCGATATGCTTTGAGAGCTGGTGCTTTGGTAGTGGTACCCTCTGGATAGACCACCACACTAAATCCCTGCGCCAAGCGCTTGCTGATAGCCTCACGTGTCTCTTTACGGCTCCGGGCCCTTTCTCTTTGCACCCAAATGGTACGTGCTGCCTTCGCACCCTGACTTATAATTGGCCAACTTTTGACTTCTGCCTTAGCCACATAGACCGTAGTGAAATAAGGCGGTAACAAAGCAATGTCTATATAAGAACGATGATTGGGGACTAATAAGACTTCTTCTGCTGGTATCTCACCAAAAACTTCAACCTCAATCCCCAACATCTTTTTGACGATAATGGACCAATTTTTAAATGAGGCATGAAAAGCATCTAAGCGCTTTGGAAACAATAAATTTCGGCTAAATGCCTCTATTACATAGTAGGAACAGAGAATGATAAAACCGATAAATCGCACAATTGCTCGTAAATATCCTAGCATTCAACTAACTAGCACATTGTATTTGAAGAGAATATGAAGCCAAAATGAACAATCAGATGACTTAATCATTTTGAAACATAGCTGCATATTTTTCCCTCTCACTTCGTTATTATCAAAACCTTTGCCTATGAAACGCATTCTGATTCGATTGACGCCAGTTTTATTCCTCTTAGTACTATTTGCCTGTGAACCCATTGGCTTGGGACCGAATCAGGATTCGGAGGCAAGTTTCGATATGACAAATCAGGACGGAGAAGCTTTTTTTCCGGGAAACCTAAATTTCAAGTTACGTCAGTTTAGCTCTTCTAATCCATCGAGTAGTCTGCAAGCCCCACCCATCTTATCTTCTGACTCAAGCTGGGTAGTTCGGGTAGTCAATATTGATACTCGGATGATTGAAGAACTCGATAGCCTCAACGATCTTGGCTTCAACTTTCAGTTTTATCAGAAAGAACATAATGATTTTTTAGTCTTAGACCCTGTGTGCTCCTGTCTCAATTATCCGGATGCTGCGACATTCACCCAACGATTTTTTGCCAATACAACAGACTTCTCCGACAATCAAAGAGTCCTCGTTTCTTATCGCCGGACCTTTGCGATTTACAATATCGATCCTACAGTTGGCAATGTGAATAACTTTGCGATCTCAGCTGTCAGGCGGGATGAAGAAATCCTTTACCTCAAAGGGGAATTTGATTTTACTTTTGGAACGGGAGCCGATGAATTTCGCCTAGGAAATGGCACTTACAAATTTGATGTTGCTTTCTAGCTTGCATAATCTTTGCATTTAGCGTTACTTCCCCGACATGTGGGAATGGCTGCGTAAATACCTGCTTTCTGACGGCATGGGCATGCTGATTTTGGGAATCATCTTGATGCAATTGGCTATGCGATTTCCCAATGGAGAGATGAATTACCGGATCTCCACGGATGTAGAAGGTTACTATCTGTATTTACCGGGTTTATTTATCTACAATGGCTTTGAGGAAATGCCAGTGAAGACGCCCTTCGAATATCAGGAACATCCTCAATCTGGCAAGTATTTTACCCGTTTCACCTATGGCGTAGCCTTGATGGAAGCCCCGGTTTTCCTCCTGACACATTTGATTGCTACTCAAGGCTGGTTTGGCGCTAAGCTGGCTGATGGATACTCTCGTACCTATAATGATGGCATCATTGCCTCCAATATTGTATATGCAGTCTTAGGGCTCTACCTCTTGCTTTTGGTGCTGCGGCGCCATTTTAGCCGCGGACTCAGTTGGCTGACGGTTTTACTACTGCTTTTGGGGACGAATTATTATTACTATGTCGTGGGCATGGTGGGCATGTCCCACAATTATATCTTCTTTTTAGTAGCTGCCCTCTTGTACTACACGCCTTCGCTTTATGAGGAGCTAAATCTTTGGCGAGCGCTTCGCCTGAGCTTTATTTTGGGGCTTTTGGTGCTGGTTCGGCCCACAAATATTGTCTTTCTCTTATATCCATTGCTCTATCAAGTTTATTCTTTTCACTCCTTCGGAGAACGCTTATCCTGGTGGCTCAAGCGCTGGCCCTATCTACTATCTGTGCCCATAGTAGGGCTGTTACTTTGGGTTCCGCAATTTTACTATTGGAAAGTGGTAGCCGGTGCTTGGTTTTACAATGGCTATCCGGTAGGCTTTGATCATTGGCTCAACCCTTTCTTCCCCCAAATTTGGTTCTCTGTTCAAAATGGGTGGTTGATTTACTCACCGCTAATGGTACTGCCTCTGATCGGACTAGGATTGAGCTTTAAACAAAAGGTCTTCTCTGCGCCCGTTTTGCTCCTCATGTTTGTGCTTTTTACCTACCTCTTTGCCTCCTGGTATGTTTGGTGGTTTGGCGGGG
>CAZHOC010000429.1:0-5427 GCA_964534295.1 uncultured Bacteroidia bacterium
ATCTGACCATTATCGTCGAATATCATGCCTGTTGGGTGGGACCAACCGGTGCTATAAACTTCTTCTGTAAATAGACTATAATCTATCTCCTGAGCCATTAAGGAGCCAAAGCTCAAGCCCAGTATAATTAGTAGCAGGTATCGAGAATTCATCTTTTACAAAGGTAGTGATATTTACCCCAAAATCACTTCTGCTGTACCACTAAACTGATAGTCTAAGCTCAAACTCTCGCTAGTCAAGCTGGCTTGACTCAAAACCGCTTCAATGGTACTAGCTTGCCATAAAAACGGCTCTGGTAAGCTGAGGGTGGCCCAAGCATTTTGGATTGCTTCCCCGATATCTGCCAAGAGCAGGTCCAGTTGAGTCTGTAATAAGGTCTGAAGTTTCTCCTGCGACCACCAATAGAGCGCCAAGCGTAAGGCTATAGAAGCTGTATGGAGTTCATGTTTGAGAAGCTTGAGTTTTGGATGCCCCTCGTTGGTATCTACTTCTAGAAATAATGACAAATCACCGTTAACCGGCGCTCTATACAGTTTGCCTTTGAGCTCGAGTCTCAGCTCCCAATGCCCCTCATGAGAGATAAGCTGAGGCGAATAAACGGCTAAATCAGCTTGCTCGTCCTGAAATCGCTGCTCAGCTAGATATTGATTGAGAGAAGCTAAACTACTCTCCAAATGTATGGCCTGTTGGCCTGGCTCTTCGCCTATTTGCTCGTAATGATTGGGCAGGTTCGGCCATTCGGCTTTTGGCGGCCTCTCTTTTTGTAACAGCACCTCAGGCTTTGCCTGCAGTACTACATTGGCCTGGAGATGATTGTCTGCTAAAGTCAATATTCGGTCGGTTTCCCTTTGCTCGGGAGCTACCCGAAACCATAAAGGAGGATCATTTTCAATCTGGTCCCATTGGTGGAGGGATTGCCAAATCTCTTGCTCATATTCTGGCAAAGGCACCGCTTGGGGGATCGCCATGTCTATGGCAAAGCAAATGTCGGGTAATTTGCTATCAATCAAGCCGCCCATCACGCTTGCGATGCTTACCAAGCCAGCCATGGGCTTCTGCTCCCAATAGTATTGGGCTTCTGTGCTCGCCTGTAACTTGCCGTTGGGGCTGACTTGCAATTTGGTTTGCAGACGTAGGCGTATTCCAAAGCGAATTTGGGAGATCTTGTCGAGTAGATTTAATACCCCCAAACCGCCAAATAAACTAGGCAAGACCCGGGTCTCGATTTTGAGCGGAAGCTCCGTGATTAGGTATTCTTGATCTTGTAGCAGTCTGACCTCCCCATTGAGTTTGACCTCAGTTTTGCGGATTTCTTTGGCTTCGAGCGTGGGTTGTTCCTCTTCCAGATATTGCTTGACCGCCGCTTGGACATATATCTGTAATTGTGGCAAAGGCATGCGGACCAAAACCGCTAGTCTGGAGGTAGAAATCATCCACTCTAAAATGCAGCCTTTCAAGCAAAAATCCTATCTTGGCACTTATGATTGACACTATCATTTTTGACCTCGGTGGCGTGCTGATCGACTGGAATCCTCGCTATATGTATCGCAAAATCTTTGACGATGAGCAGCAAATGGAGGATTTTTTAGAAAATGTCACCACTCACGATTGGAATGAGTTGCAAGACGGCGGTCGCTCTCTCGCCGAAGCTACCGAAACCCTCGTAAAGGAACAGCCAAAATGGGAAAAGGAGATTCGTGCTTTTTATGATCGCTGGGAAGAGATGTTGGGAGGTCCGATTCTCGGAACGGTAGAGCTTTTAGATACCCTCGTACGCTCAAAGCGCTATCGTATGTTGGCCCTCACCAATTGGTCGGCTGAGACTTTTCCGGTGGCATTAGAGCGCTATGATTTCTTGGGCTGGTTTGAAGGGATACTCGTCAGTGGAGCCGAAAACCTCAAAAAGCCAGATGTCAAAATTTATCAATTGATGATCGAACGCTATCAGCTCGATCCCAGCACGACCTTGTTTATCGATGATTCAGAGCGCAATCTCAAAGGAGCGCGTCGCGTCGGCCTCAATACCATTCACTTCGAGTCTCCCATGCAGCTCAGAGAGCGATTAGCTGATGTTTTGTAATTGCTTCGCAAAACGATAGAATGCTGAATGTAAAATGTCGAACGCCCAATTTCGAAATACTTCTAGATTCAAAATTCGATATTGGACCTTCGACATTCTATCGTTCTGCGAAGCAGAAATACTAATAACTGTAATCGATCAAATCGCTCACTCCTTCAAGATTGAGCATATGAGTGCCGGGACTTCCTCTTTTTATCTCACTCACATCAAATCCGATCTCCTCCGTAATCAGGGCCTCACAATTATCATTATCATCTAATACTAGACGCATTTGGATTTGAGGCGGTAGAGATAAAGACTCCCCTTCATTGGCGATCAGATCAAAATCAACTTCGCCGCAACCTCCTCCATAACGAACGGTAATCAAAAGGCAGTCATCTTCTATGCGAGCCTCGACTAGGTCGAAATCATCGCTTTTCGCGTTTTGATATTTAAGATTGCTGCGAATCATTGCTTCACAACCGTCTGGATTAACGACTTCTTGGCAGGCAAAAAGGCCCATGAGGGGCAATACAAGAATTAATAGGCGTTTCATAATGAAAGTGGTTTAACTGTGAATTGTTGTATTGCATTGACGGGAGTCAGTCGGAAGTTGCTGCATCCAGCAAAATATTGTGGCTAGGATTTGATTTCTCAGCAGCGAAGCTTGCGAATACAATTTTTCTCAAAATCGCATCCTCCTGAAAATTAGGCGCTTCGAATTAATCGTTCCGCGCAGCGGCCCAAATTAGGCCCCGAGGCCGTGACAGCATATAAAATTTCGCTTTACCTTTCGGGCATGTATCAAACTCAAGACAAAGTCTTTGCCCTCGAAGACCTAATGGCCCGCTCCACTGGATGGGGTGTACACGGTGGAAAAGTTGTTTTTACCAATGGCTGTTTTGACCTCCTCCATATCGGTCATATCGACTATCTCGAAAAGGCCCGTAAACTGGGAGTTCGTTTGATTGTCGGCCTCAATGACGACGATTCGGTGCGTCGCTTGAAAGGAGAGTCTCGTCCGATCATCCCGCAGGAAGAGCGGGCTCGCATGCTCGCAGCGCTGGAGTTCGTTGATGGCGTAATTTTGTTTAGCGAGGATACTCCTATCGAATTGATCAAGGCGCTACGGCCTGATATTCTCGTCAAAGGCGGGGATTATGAGATTGAGGAAATCGTCGGGCACGAAGAGGTGATGAGTTGGGGCGGCACCGTAACCACCATTCCACTGGTGGAAGGTTATTCCAGTACCTCCCTACTCGATAGATTAAAGCCTAGTTCAGCAAAGGCTTAATTATTTTTAGAATTTTTCTTCCCCCTGCCCCTCCAAAGGAGGATATGGTTTTACAAAACGGAGAATTTCTTTTGGAGCGGGCGTAAAAGCTTGCTAAAATTAGCGCTTCACCGCTTGCTTCAAAGCAAAAAGGCCAAGCGTTCGCTCTAGTGGGCCTAGTTCAAAATCGCCATTTTCGACCATTCTATTGATCTTCGGGATCAAACGAGCCAGTTTGCGACCATAAGGTTTGGTAAGGCTACGGCCTACCATGGCGACTCTTTGGGCGCTATTGAGAGATTTCATGTATTCCTCCAATTGGTCTGTAAGTAGTACGATTTCGTCCTGATTTTTCTTCGTAAAACGCTGCAAATAGCGCACGGTACGGATCGGGCTCTCGAAATCAGTAGCTTCATCCAAAGCGGTCGCTACGACCGTAGCAAAGCCATCAAACTTCTTTTGTGGGTTGGTTTCTACATTGGCGAGACGGTCCAATTCGGTCCGGTGTGCCCGCAATTGTTTGCTGGCGGTACAGCTGCTTAGCAGGATTAGGCTCAGCAGTAATGACGTTAGAGTCAAATGCTTCATCATCAACATTATTTAGTTTTGTATGGAATAAAGTTTAGCGCATCATTTATTATATTTGCACTCTCATTTTTAAATCGGTCACAATCACATGTCCAAACCGTACAAGCAGTACGACAAGCTCTCTTTGCCATCCATAGATCAGGAAGTCCTGCAATGGTGGGAAAAAGAAGATACCTTCAAGCAAAGCGTTAGTTCGCGTGAAGGCCAGCCTACTTTCACCTTTTATGAGGGGCCGCCTTCGGCGAACGGTAAGCCGGGGATTCACCACGTGATTGCCCGTACTATTAAAGACTTGGTTTGTCGCTATAAGACACTTCAAGGCTATCAGGTCAAACGCAAAGGCGGCTGGGATACCCACGGTCTCCCCGTCGAACTACAAGTCGAAAAGCGTCTCGGCATCACTAAGGAGGACATCGGCAAAACCATCTCTATCAAAGAGTACAATGCCGAATGCCGCAAGGATGTCTTGATGTACAAAGATCTTTGGGATGACCTCACCCGCAAAATGGGATATTGGGTTGACTTGGATAATCCCTACGTCACTTTTGAGAACAATTACATCGAATCCGTATGGAATCTGCTCAAGCGACTTTGGGACAAAGACCTCATTTACAAGGGCTTTACGATCCAGCCTTATTCCCCAGCGGCCGGTACCGGACTGAGTTCTCACGAGCTCAATATGCCTGGCACCTACAAAGACATCAAGGATACCTCCATGGTGGCACAGTTCCTCGTAGAGGGCACCATAGACGAGTACTTTCTCGCCTGGACGACTACCCCATGGACCCTGCCCAGCAATACCGCTCTGGCAGTCGGTAAGAACATTACTTACCTCAAAGTCAGGACATTCAACCCTTATACTTTCAAGCCTCAGACAGTGATCCTCGCTGAGGAACGCTTGAACTATTATTTCCCTGAAAAGAATGCTGAGCTTAAGCTAGCAGACTATCAGGAAGGGGATAAGCAAATTCCATTTGAAGTGCTCAGCAAGCACAAAGGCAGCGAGCTTGCCGGTACCCGCTATGAGCAGCTAATGGATTATGTCACGCCAGAAGGAGATCCTTTCCGCGTGATCGTAGGTGATTTTGTCTCTACTGAAGACGGTACCGGTATCGTGCATATCGCGCCTACCTTTGGTTCTGATGACTTTATCGTCGCCTCTCAAAACAACATCCCGGCCCTTTTGGTGCCTTATGAAGATGGGAGCATGGGGCCATTGGTGGATCGCCAAGGCCGCTTTACTAAGGAGGTTACCGAATTCGCGGGGCGCTATGTCAAAGACTACGGTCAAATAGAAGATCGCAGTGTAGACGTAGATATCGCCATCAAACTAAAGACTGAAAACAAAGCCTTTGACGTCCGCAAGTACGAGCACAGCTACCCACATTGCTGGCGTACGGACCGTCCGGTGCTTTATTATCCGCTCGATAGCTGGTTTATCCGCACGACTGCGGCCAAAGACCGCTTGATCGAGCTCAACAAAACCATCAATTGGAAGCCTGCGTCG
>CAZHOC010000430.1:0-5425 GCA_964534295.1 uncultured Bacteroidia bacterium
GCATTTACTTGATCCGGCAAAGAGAGTTGAGTTTGGAGCGTATCGTCAAGGAAAATGCTGATAGCAAAATCCTCGTCTTCGTACGGACCAAGGTCCGAGCCGAACGAGTCTCCAAGGCCATGGCCCGAGTGGGAATCGATAGCTTGACTCTGCATGGGGGGAAAGTGCAAAAGGAACGCTTCAATTCTTTGAAGGCTTTTCGTGAGGGTAAAACCAATCTTCTGATCGCTACTGACGTCAGCGCCAGAGGGATCGATATCAAGGGAGTCGAATATGTAATCAATTATGATCTCCCTGAGCAGGCCGAAAATTATGTCCACCGAGTCGGTCGGACAGGCAGAGCCAAGCAAAGGGGGCAAGCCCTTTCCTTTACCAGTGAGCAAGAAAAGCCTATGCTCGCGGAGATAGAGGAGTACCTTGGGCACCCAATCGACAGACTCGAAGTAGAAAATTCAGAGTATGAGGAGACCGTTATGCTAACGGAAGACCATAGCAATGATTGGAAATCCTTGATGAAGGAAGTCCAAGAAATGGATTCAAAGCCCAAAAAGCGGAAAAAGAAAAAGGGGAAAAAGCGTTAGTTGCTGCTTACTTGATGGCTTGAATGTCGCGGCGAAAGCGCTCCGTCAACTCATAAACAAAGCCGTCCATGACAGCCTGCTCTTTATCGTCGATACCAGCACTCGCTTTGGCCATAGCTTCCATAATCTCCAACATAGATTGATACTCCGGATCAGGACCATAGTCTTGACAAAAGAGAATTACCTTGCGATACAGATCTTCAATGGAAGCGTTTTGCTTGACTTCGAAATCAAATGACCATTTGATTTCTTTACCCCAGGGATGATTGGCTAGTAGTTCTTCGAGGGTTTTTACCTCCTCTTCTTGAATGCCACCATCAGCCATGGCTACGACATACAGGAGTTCTCCGAAAACATCGTAGAGTTTTACCTTACTGCTCATATGTGTTTGTGAAAGTGTGGGTTGCTAGTAACTTAAGATAGTTTTTTTTGTCAATTTAGCGCGAGCGGCACTAATTACTATTCTTTAAGTACTTATTTATTTAACGATGCGGTTCTCACTTTTGTTCACCTTAGCCCTATGTATTGCGGCTTGTCAACCTGCAGCCGAAGATCCTAATCAAGAAGACTGGCAGAGCCTTTTTAATGGCAAAGATCTAAGTGGTTGGATTCCCAAAGTGAGGGGCTATGCCCTTGGCGAGAACTACGGACAAACGTTCCGCGTAGCGGATAGCCTCCTACAAGTCCGCTATGATGCCTATGATACTTTCAACTTCAGGTATGGGCATCTCTTTTATGAGCAGCCCTACTCTTACTATCGCATCCGGACTGAGTATCGCTTTGTGGGAGAACAGGCCAATGGAGGTGAAGGTTGGGCTTGGCGCAATAGCGGGATCATGGTGCATGGCCAGAGTCCGGAGAGCATGGCGCTAAATCAAGATTTCCCCCTTTCGATTGAAGTGCAGTTGTTAGGAGGTCCCGAGGAAGGCGAACGTCCTACAGCTAATCTTTGTACCCCCGGAACGCATGTTTACATGGCAGATACGCTCTTTACCCAGCATTGCATTGGCTCAGAATCGGAGACTTATCGGGGCGATCAATGGGTAGAAGCTGAGGTTTTAGTTTTGGGGGATTCACTGATCAAGCATTATATCAACGGCGAAGAAGTGCTTGCATATACCCATCCGATGGTTGGTGGAGGTGTAGTTAATGAGTTTGAACCGTCAGTAAAAAAAGATGGCCAAATTTTGACAGGCGGCTCCATTTCGCTGCAAAGTGAAAGCCATCCCATTGATTTTAGAAAAGTAGAACTTCTCAATCTAGAAGGCTGTATGGACCCCAAAGCGTTAAACTACAGAAAGCACTTTATCAAGCACAATGGGGAGCTATGTCGCTACGAATGATAGAAGTTTTTGGTTTGGATAATGAATAAAAACTATATTCGACTAAATAAACATTCAGCATGGCTGCTGGATAAGCAATAAACGACAAAGACAAACAATTAATTAAATTTCGATCCGTTTGCATATCGAAAACCCTATTTAAAACAATCAATCCATAATTTCACTATCATGAAGAAACGTTACTATTTTCTTTTCCTGATTTCATTTTTTGCCTTTTTACCATTGGCGCAAGCTAGCGCTAGCGCTCCTGCAGTAGCTACTCCTTCTTTTACAGTGGAAGCTGACGCAGAAATGACTCGTGCAGAAAAGCGTGAATTGCGTAAAGAATTGCGTAAGGCGACTCGCGAAGCTCGTAAACTAAATCGTGATGATTCTGATGTATTAGCCATCATTTGTGCGATTATCATCCCTCCATTGGGTGTTTACTTACACCAAGATTCTATCACTATTGACTTTTGGGTAGCCTTAGTGCTTATGGTGCTAGCTGTTACATGGTTCTTAGCATCCTTGTTTGCACTTCTAGTTGTGCTAGACGTATTCTCTTTGGAAAAGTAATCTGAAGAACTACATAAAAAAAGCCTTGCCAATCAGTTGATCGGCAAGGCTTTTTGTTTGGGACAGACTGTAAATCTACCAGTCGCTTCGGCTCCAGATTTCGTTTACGCCGAGCCTAATATCCTCGCCGCGACTGGCTTGTTCTTGGAGATGCCATTCGGTGGCTGAGTAGTCCCGATTAAAGGCTACATCAGTGCCCACGATGGTAGAATCAGGAGAGAAGAAATGCAGGGTCTCAACGTATCCATCGTTCTGCAAAGCATATTCTCCCCCGCCAGCCGCCACAAATTTTCCACTTTTGGCGTTGTATTCAACCCACTGAAAGCGTGTCGCGGAGAGGATTTTGAGTTTTTTATTTTTCTTCGAAAAACGCTTCGTCTTACCTCGGTCATCGATATAGCTTTCCTGCGCCCATGTTCCTACTAGGTCTGAGCCGCTACCATCATCAATCCGTTGGTAGACTTCATTGATTTCGCCGCCGTTGATATCGCCGGTTTGGTGCCAAGTATTACCTTCTAGTTTAGCATCAAAGGTAACGGATCGACCCGCTAGATTTGGGTCAATGGTATGAAAGGCAATCGTCTCGGTGTAGCGGCCGTCGGCATAGGTATAAGTGCCTCCGCCAGCACTAAAAAATTGTTGGGTTTGAGCGTTGTAAAAGGCAAACATAAAGTGACCATCGGACAAAATTTTGACCATTTGGATCTGTAAATCTTCAGCGCTAGTGTTGTCTTTGAGGGTCAATAGCCAGGCTCCACGTAAGGGGGCATCTTTTTCGTCCTCGGCAGGACTAAGGGGACTAAAACTCAGGGTGACAAAGGCAAGAGTAAGTAATAAAAATGGGAGTGAATGCGAACGTAACATATTCACGGGTTTGAGGGTTGAGTCAAAACGTCGCAATAAAAAATAGGTACCTGGGAGGTACGGGGGCACGTCATCCGCTTGGTTTAGAGAAAGGCTAATTAGTCTTCGTTTGAGTTGAGATGGCGAATGACTTATATAAGAAAATAATCATTTGTGCGTAAAAAGTCAAATGGCTGATTCTTAGGAGACTGACACAAGGAAAGTCCCTTCTTTCCAAGAAATTAGATGGGAAGAAGGGACTCGAAAAATCAATTCTAGTTACTATTGGATAGCCAAACTCCTTAAGACTTTTGGACTACCTTTCAATTTAATTCCCACAGTGTAGTAGCCTTTGGCAAAGGCTTGCAGGTCTATGATTGCTTCTTTGGTTGACAGAGGCTGCTTTGCGATTAATCTTCCCTGAAGATCATAAAGCTGAAATTCCTCAAGCTCATATCTGCTGCTATTGATGCTGAGTTTGTCCTTAGCTGGATTAGGAAAGATGCTAATCTGATGCTCAAACTCTCGTGATATCTCAATTACTTGAGAGTAGTTCAAACTTCCATCCATGTCCTCTTGCGCCAATTGGTAATAAAGAGGCCCGTTTTGATTTTTGACCTCATCGGTATACTGGTATGCACGGAATCCTTCTTGATTTTCTGGGGCACCCGCCACAAAGCCAATCTCTTGCCATGAAGATTCTATAAACCGCATAATATGATAGCCCTTGTTTTGGGACTCTGTTGCAGTTTCCCAGCTTAGCTGAACGCTTCCCTCATGGTATTTTCCTTTAAAGCTCAGGAGCTCGACTGGTAGGGCTGCACTCGTGGTAAAGGTTTGCTGGCTACCATAGCTCGTACCTTCAGAATTCGTTGCATAGGACCGAATGTAATATTGAGTGCTAGCCGCCAAACCTGTAATTGATTGAGAATAACTGCCTAAACCAGAGCCAATGACTACTTTTGTGTCTGCGGTTGTGGGAGTACCGGTAGTATTATAAACCACGCCATATTCAGTTACAGGGGCGCAGCCATCGTCTGTGACTTCGCCGCCCATGGTGGCACTGTTATCATCAAAAGTGGTAATGGCCGTCGTGCTCAAGGTAGAGGTCGAAAGTGTCTGGGTGGCCCAGCTTAAGCCATCGATGGCGATGTATTCGTAGGCGCCGGAGTTTGACAAAATCAATTCGTCAATATAGGTCTCACTATAATCTGAGCCACCCTCTGTGGCTAAATTGATAAAGGTAAACCCATTATTGCCGCTCGTATTGAAGCCACTACTTTTGGTGAAGCTAAACTGGGTTACATTATCCTTTTTACCAGTGATGGTAAGGTTGGCGGTTGCGCTTTGCGTATAATCATCCTCAGCAGACCATACCCAAAATGACTGCACAAATATGTCAGTACCATCAGAAGTTTCGATGGTGATTTCTCCTCCATCATTGTTATCCGCCTCTCCATCATTATCGATGTAACGATCATCTTGGGCACTTCCATTCCAACCATAGTTGGCGATATTGACAATCGTTGCGCTAGGCCCACTTACTGTGAAAGATTGCCCATTATTGGTAAAACTTGTGCCTCCATTGTCTTCAAAGTCTTCAGAAAAATTGTTGATCCCACATTGGATGGGGCCATAGTAGGGACTAGTACTCGCTCTTCCTGTGCCATTGGCATCTGCTGGCGTTACCTCATAGGTAATAAACTTATCAGAGTCTGAGGCCGTGAGGGTATAGGTTTTAGCGGTAGCACCTGAGATGGCAGTTTTGTTGGTGCCATTGGCATCGTCAGATCGATACCATTGGTGAGTAGAGCCGCTTTCGACATCGGTACAATCGTCATAATCATAAGTAGCGGTAAGCAAACTTCCCTTTGATAAATCGCCAGAGACAATCACGTCAGAAACAGTAGGAACTGCATTATAACTAGACAATCCAGTACTAATTCTGTAAGCAAAGGAGTCAACGGCTAGATAGGTTGTGCTGCCCACGAGTATAAATTGCAAACTGATCAAATCCTCCCCATCTAGGTCCGTCCCCGAAAAATCGATGGGATCGTAACCTGTATCATTGTCGGTAGGGGTAACAGTGGTGGTATAACTTAC
>CAZHOC010000431.1:0-5409 GCA_964534295.1 uncultured Bacteroidia bacterium
TCCAATCCTTTGGCTTTATGGTGGCAATTGCGTTTATGGTGGCCTATTACTTTCTCAAAAAGGAGATGGAGCGCAAACAAGCGCTAGGAATTTTTGCCACAAAAACTGTCAAAGTCAATAAGGGTGGGCCAATGCCTGCCACAGACATACTAATTCAATTCGCAATTTTTGGACTTCTGGGTTATAAAATAGGCTTGATGTTTGATGACTATCGCGCCTTCGCTTTTAATCCGCAGGAAGCGATTTTATCGACAAAAGGCTCAGTCCCATACGGTATTCTCTTTGGTCTATTAGCAGCTGCTTATCAATTCTACTTCTTCTGGAAGCGCAAGGATGATAAAGTAGAAGTGGTCGAAGAGCAACACGGTATCATCCAGGATTTAGGTGTAATTACTACTCTAGCTTTTGTATTCGGTATCTTGGGAGCTAAGATTTTTCACAATCTCGAAAATTGGGATACCTTCTGGGTTGACCCCATCAACGCCCTGATTTCTTTTGATGGTTTGACCATCTACGGTGGTTTGATCTGCGCAGGCGCAGCCATTATCTATTATATCCGCAAAAGAGGTTATCCCATCTGGCCAGCCGCAGATGCCTTTGGGCCTGCTCTGATGGTTTCCTATGGTGTAGGGCGTATCGGTTGTCAATTAGCTGGTGATGGCGATTGGGGAACCGACAATCTTTCCCCTAAACCCGATTGGCTGAGCTTTATGCCTGACTGGATGTGGAGCTTTACTTATCCACACAATGTACTCAAAGACAATCCCGCCAATAGGATAGCAGACTGTCCTGAGGTTTATGGAGAGTATTGCTACGAACTACTCAATCCTGTTTGGCCGACTCCATTTTACGAAACGGTCATGGCTTTTGCCCTTTTTGGACTGTTGTGGGCACTCAGGAAAAGACTCAAGCTTGCCGGTCAAATGTTTGGCCTTTATCTAATTGTCAATGGTATCGAACGATTCTTCATTGAGAAAATCCGAGTAAATAATCCCTATGACATCTTTGGTTTAGAGGTTACTCAGGCAGAAATCATTTCCTCTGTCTTCTTTATCGTAGGAGCCATAATCTTTTATCTGGCCACCTATAAGTGGAAAATACGCGACCCAGAACCCGATAGTAGCGCTAGCTAATCCATTCTATGAAGGAGAGCGAAAAACAGCTAAAAAAACATTATCGATCTAAAGATTTTGACCCAGAGGCAGAAGGCCTCGGCGACGATACCCTTTACGATCACTTTACTCTCAAGGCTTCTGCTGGTCAGAAACCCTTGCGAGTAGATATATTTTTATCCAATCTCCTCTCTTTCACGACTCGCTCTCGGATCAAAAATGCTTCCCAAACGGGTTCTATTACCGTCAATGGCAAGAAGGTAAAGCCCTCCTATAAAGTCCGAGCGTTCGACGAAGTCAAACTCATGCTCCCCTACCCTCCTCCACCGGAGTTGGAAGCGGAAGACATAGATTTGGACATCCGTTATGAAGATGAGGACCTCCTGATCGTCAATAAGCCTTGGGGCATGGTCTGCCATCCGAGTTTAGGACACCGGACCGGGACACTCATTCACGCCCTTTTGTGGCACTTTGATCATCTGCCAGCTCCCACTGGCAAAAGCGAATTTCCTCGTCCGGGACTCATTCATCGCATTGACCGAGATACGAGCGGCCTTTTGGTAATCGCCAAGAAGGAATACGCCATGGCCCATATCTCCAAACAGTTTTTTGACCGGACCACCGATCGTGAGTACCTCGCCCTGGTTTGGGGAGATGTCAAGGAGGATAAAGGCACGATTGTCGCTCATATCGGCCGCCATAAGCGCGAACGCAAGATTTATATGGCCTATCCCGACGGTTCGGTAGGTAAGCACGCTACCACTCACTATGAGGTGGTAGAACGCTTTGGGGTTTGTACATTGGTCAAGTGCAAGCTAGAAACTGGCCGTACTCACCAGATTCGGGTGCACATGAAGCATATTGGCCACACTCTTTTTATGGATAAGGAGTATAAGGGCAATCATATTCTCAAAGGCCCCAATCATAAGAAGTATCAGCAGTTCATGAAAAACTGTTTCGAGCTGATGCCGAGACAGGCGCTTCACGCCAAGACGCTTTCTTTTACCCATCCCACCTCCGGTGAACGCATGGAATTTGACTCCGAGTTACCGGAAGATTTTGCAGCGGTTATCGAGAAGCTTCGCCGTTGGCAGGGAGTTTAGTTTTTGTTTTTTACTCCCGAAAGCTTTCGGGACGCGGAACGAGGGAAGCTGGAATTTCGAATATCGGATGTTGAATTATGAAGTGAGATTGAGTGTCAATCCCTTCTACATTGGGCGTTCAATATTCTACATTCGGATTTCTGTCGTTCTGCGAAGCAGCCCCCTAAGGAAAATAACAGCCCTTATCCGCATAAGGCAATTTGAAACGAAACCCACCAGGCGCAAGGGTCGCCCGCATCCGTTTTACTTGTCCTTTGGTAAAAAACACATTGCAGACATCCGTTGAGTAATTCATATAGTTGGGGAGCATATCAATCTCGCCATCGCAAGTGGTCGTGAAAGGACTACAACCATAATTGGGCACTGCTTGCTCAGGCGTATCATCGATCAAATCATCAAAGGCACAAGGCGGAAAATCAGGGCCTTCCATGCCCCAGGTATGCATCAAACCTAACCAATGCCCTACCTCATGCACACAGGTGCGTCCGAGATTAAAAGGAGGGGTGGCGGCTTCTTCAATAGTGCCGAAATAGCGGTAGTCAATCACAATCCCATCTTCTCCCGCTGGATAGATGGGCAAAGGATAAGTCGCCCAGCCTAATGGGACCCCTCCCGTGATCACGACCACCCAAATATTGAGATATTCGCTGCGGGGCCAAGCATCCTTCCCGCCTGTAGCATCAAACTTCATGTCCGATGAAGGATAAGGAAAGCTGGGCACTGAAGTGAAAGTCTGCGTTACGCCTTTAGTAGGCTTACCAGCGGGATCTCTTTCAGCTAAGCAAAAGCGAATCTCGCTATCATCAGCATAGTCATCCGCCCAATAGGGAGGGAAGTTTTGACTGCTTGGATATTGATCTCGGGAGAAAGCCCGATTGAGTTCTCTGATCTGGGACTGAATCTGGGCCATGCTGATGTTGGCAGGATGATCCGCACTCGGAGCGATCACATGTACCACCACTGGGATAGTGATATTGTCATCATTGCTCTGGGAGAGTAAAGAATCTAAAGCAGACTCATTCATCAGCATTTGCATGCGTTTATGATGCTTATGGCCGGGAGTAAGACCATTGCCTTGGGACGCTTGGCGATGATTTTCAATCCATGCTTTCTTGAAAGCAGGATCTTTTTCGAGCATTTGCTGGAACAGTTCATCAGTGCCACACTTTTTAGGAGGGTCAGGATTTACCAACAGCAAAGGCAAAAACAGTAGGGCTAAATATTTCATCGGGAAGGGGGGCTTATCGTTCTAGAATCAGTTTAGTGGTATAGAATCCTTGTTCATTTTCAATGGCAAGAAAATATATACCATTTCTCAAAAAGTTAAGATCAAGCTGCTGATGCTGAGCGCTTAGCGTCCAACTTCCTAGCAATTTAGCCTGCAGATCATATATCCTCACGCTTGCATTGATAAGTTCAGGAGATTCTATGTTCAATAAACCTTGATTCGGGTTTGGATAAACTGATAGTGGCATATGCAAGCGTTCTGACTCAATGGGCGTACTGAGAGTGAGCAATGCCTCGACATCTAAGCGTACCAAAAACATATGATTGAGGGCGCCAGCTGAGAGGGTATCAGTCCCAAGCTTATAAGTCCCCTCTAGGTCTCCGGTAAAGAATAAATGATTTTGCGGCCCCAGACTCATAGAGCGAGTATCCCAATCGTCAAGCCCTGGACTAGCGGATTGATATTCATCCACAAAAGTCGCAGCATCTAAATACTCTCCTTCGCTATTGTAAGCTGCCACAAAATGAGTGAAGCCCTCTGTAAACGGATCTTTGATGGCGAAGCTATCTTCCCCGAAGTAGATCCAATCGGTAAAACCTGCAAACTGTCCGATTAAAAAACTAGTTCCATCAGGCTTAGTAGCAAAAGCGATAGAATTTTCATTGATTCCTGAAGTTGTGGGGAAATCGGTATAAGCAATTTCCTTCATCCAGAGCCGTTCGCCTGTTCCGCTAAACTTCAGAAGCTGATAACGACCTCGTATATCCGTCGGAAAATAATTGGTATCAGGAAGCCAAATACGCCCCCCCAATCTCATGCTGGTATATACATTATCATTGGCATCTACGCCTATCTGATGTGCTTCCTGATTTTGGGCCTGTACGCTGAAGGTTTGATACCAAAGTAGATCACCATTGGTACTATTGAAGCGAGCTACAAACTTGGGATCGCTACCTACTCCCGGATGGAAGAGAGAATCGCTGCCATAGCGCAGGCCATCATCACTCATCAAACCGGTCATAAACATATCCCCATTGCTAGCAGGCGTCATATCGTTGGCCAGAAAGAATTTTCCTCCGTTTTCCTGCTCCATCAAACGGAACCACAGCAGATCGCTATTGGGCAAAAATTTAGCGTAGAAAAACTGAGCGGTATTGCTGTTTTGATAGGTATTGATATTATACATTTGCCCATCAATGGTGATGGGCGCATTCATCTCTCCGATGAGTAAGATGTCTCCTGCAGCGTCTACCTCTATATCGGTAGGACGCACAAATTGCCCGCCGAGAAGATTTTCGGCTACCATAGTTTGGCCCCAGAGAAAGGTCCCACTGGTGTCAGCCTTGGCGAGGAAGAGATTATCTTCTCCATTGCCCGTAAGGGTGAATTGACCGAAGTCCAGTATGGTAGTATTGTTGGTATGATTAAAGATGCCGGTGATGTAAACATGACCAGAATCATTGAGGGCGACGGCAATGCCGTCATTATTAGAACTGCCCTTGATATAACGGGCCCAAAGTAAGTCTCCAGTGGGATTGTATTTGGCGAGAAAGACGGAACCAAAATTATCCCCAAAGGTGGTATCTATCACAATCTCCCCCGTATAGTCTCCCACTACATAAGAATTGCCTTGAGCGTCTACAGCAAGATCATTGCCTTTGGCTGAGCCGCCTATATTCGGAGCGGGTTGAGATTGCCTAGCCCATTCGACTTGGGCCTGCAGAGGGAGCGAAATTGCCAAGCATATCAGGAAGAGATAAGCGTTCCGCGAAGCGGCAAAAAAACAAAAAGAGGGCTGATAGTAAGCTTTCATGACTAAGATGATTTAACACGATTGGAAAGTGAATCGATGATTCAAATTTCCCGGAAATCATCAGCCAAATCGATACCTCATATGCGGTAAATTGAGGGAGGCGCTAGACCAATTTGTCCTTCATCGCCTTGCGAACTGCTTCAGCGCGTGAGT
>CAZHOC010000432.1:0-5403 GCA_964534295.1 uncultured Bacteroidia bacterium
AGTGAAGCATAGTACAGAAGGTTTCCGTTTTTCTATCGGTTATGACTTTGCTTCTTTGGAGGTACTTAATAATGCTCAAGGAGAAGGAAACTCACTTAGTGCCCTTGGAGGCGGACTTGATCCAAGCATGTCTGGTGGCGAAGAAAACTTTAGCCTTAATAAAAGAACCTTCTCTCGCGCCTCTGCGCCTATGGATG
Organism: uncultured Bacteroidia bacterium; assembly: GCA_964534295.1. Taxonomy (GTDB): domain Bacteria; phylum Bacteroidota; class Bacteroidia; order J057; family J057; genus JBCAWW01. The sequence goes on from CAZHOC010000432.1 coordinate 198, forward strand.
ATTTGATGGATGGCATGAGCGAAGAAGAGGCCAGTAGCATTGAAATGGTCAAAATGTTTATGAGTGATGCGAGCTACAAAATGACCTACCGTATGCCGGGTAAGGTAAAAAGCGTTACCAATGAGCTTTCAGAGATTCAAGCCGATGGCAAAACCGTCATTACCAATGTGCCTATGCTAGATTGGTTAGAAGGAAATGCAGACATTGGCAATGAAATCAAATTCAAAAAACGCTGATAAGCGTTCACCGAAGGTGTAAAAGAATAAATAAAGGTCATGTAGTCTACTCTACGTGGCCTTTTTACGTATGGAGAGCAATAATCGCTAGCAAAAATATCCAAAGCATGCCCAAAAAATGCCAAAACCAAGTTGCCATCTCTAGGTATTCCGTTTTGCCTTTGCGCAGCTTTTGAGCGACTACCGTAATAAAGATGAGACCGCCAATAATGTGCACGCCATGCAAACCACTCAACACATATAGATAAGAGACTACTCTACCGCCCGAAGACAGACTTAGACCTATTTGTACCATCTGGTACCAGGCATAGAGTTGACTGCCAATGAATCCTGCTCCTAAGGCTAAGGCGATCTTCAAATGAGGAATAGCTGCTTTCTCATCTTCCTTGATCATGGCTAGGTGCATAAAGACACTGCTAGCAATGAGTAAAAGGGTATTTAGGTAGAATAAAGGAGGAACAGGTATCTGCACATCACTCGAAACACTAGCTACAAAGGTAAAAGTTAGGGTGCCAAATAGGATGATCACCGTAAGCATTAGTAGCCAGATGGTAGTTTTTCCGCTTAATAGAGCTGGTTCTGTTTGAGACATTAATTAAATTTGATATATCCAGCTAACCCTTGAGTATAAAATAGGTTTGCCAGATTGTAAGATTTTTAAATCCTTGGCATAAAGCTTGCCCCTAATCAAACAAAAGTGGCTTTTTGGGGGCTTCTACGGTTTTTTGGGAGTGTAAGAAGCTCGGCTCACTAGAGGAAGTGAAATTTATGTAATAAAATCGTAATATTTAATTGGTGGATTATTTATTGACTGTTTATACTTGCTATTCGAAACGAATGTGCAATTAATAAACTAGATGCCGGATAGAAAAGATTTACCCTTTCTTCTTTCACTGCTTGAAGATGATTCCTACGATGTACGCACGGAGGTCCTGAAGGCCCTATCGTCCTTTGGTACTGAATTGTCTGAGTTGGTGAAACCATTTACCCCTCAACTAGAGCCTTATAGTCTAGAGGTGTTGGAAAGTCTTCTAGCCCCAATCAGACAAGAAGAGGCTGAAGAAAATTGGCTCGACTGGTTAGATATTGTCAACCAAAAGCAATCTCTTGAGTATGCTCTGATCCAGCTTTCTTATCTCGAATATGGGAGCGATGCTTATTTATTGGGAGAGGATCTAGATGAATTAGCTGAGCGATTTGAAAAGACCTATCCAAACGGAAAGGCGGCAGATTTGATGGAATTCCTTTTCCAGAAAGAAAACTTTCGTTCTCCACTGGAGGGAACAGAGAGCCACCTTCATGACAATCTTATTTTTGTCCTGAGAACGCGCAGGGGCAGTCAAGTTGCCTTGTCTTGCTTAGCCATCTTGGTAGGTTGGAGGGTCAACCTAGATCTAGAAGGTGTCATGATCCAAGGCAACTTTATGGCCATGACTTATGAAGATCAAAAAATGCTGATGTTCAATTCCTTTAACAAAGGTAAGCCACTCGCCAGAGCATCAGTGATGTATATCGAAGAGGCTTTTCGTCGCAATCAGGTGCCCCCTCAAGAGATGAAAGCAGAAGTACACGAGATCGTTATGCAGATTCTGAAAAGTTCTGTGGACATCCACCATCGTAGAGGCCAAAAAGAAGCCGTCAGATCTTATATCGATCGCTATCAAGCACTGCTTGCTGAAATCAACGATCGTGGTCTAAAATAAGGCCAATACTCATAAAAATATCCCCCAAGTAATCAAAAGATCGCTTGGGGGATTTTCTCTTTAGGGGCTATCAATCAAAAAGGCTCTTCCACGCTTTCTTGACATGCGTAAAGGCTTCTGACATTTCATCCGTAAATTCATCCCACTTGTCTTCGGCCTTGTCCTTGCCTTCATCCGCTTTTTTGCGAATGCCCATCAAGTGCTCTCGAATTTCCTGTTTTTTCTCTTCCCATTCTTCCTTGGCCTCTGCTTTTCCAAGCGCATACTGCACGCGGAATAGGTCCATCTTGGTTTCAAATTGAGTCGCCTTTTCTTTTAGTGTACTGCTCAAACCACTGAGTTTTTCATCTGCCTCATCAGACCAATCGCCCAAAGCAGCATGGGTTTTCTTTAAGGCTTCCTCTAATTTATCCTTTTGCTCTTCATAAGCATCCCGTGATTCTGCTTTGCCTAAGGCTAGTTGTACTTTTAGCTCGTCAAGGCGGGTACGCAGATTCTCGGCCGAAGGTTTGTCCTTGATTCTTTCTTGGACTTTTTCGACCACTGCGGTCATATTCTCTTTTTGTTTTTCAAATGCGTCTGATAATTCATCCATACCGAGGTCGACCTGCACTTCAAGCTCGTCCAGTTCGCCCATCCAGTTTTCCATAAATTGATTCATCCTTGTATAGATTGAGGGTTATGTTTTGAGTATGAATCTATCCAATTTGTGAGAATTTTCCATGTACCTTTGTCATTTACCGACATACTTTTTCTCATTCTTTCATCTATACAATTTTTTCTTTTCTAGCTCTGAGGGGTGTTTTGTGGCTTCTGCTTCGCAGAACGCTTAGAAAAGGTACACGATTGGGTTAAAATATTACATGCATTAGGTTTTCGTAGCAGCATTAGCATAAAGGCTGGCACAATACTGGCTGATAATTCGAATAGTTTAATCGTTCAAAATATTTGACCTGTCGTCTAAAACTGCTATGAACCCAAAGAAGACATTCCTGCTCCTGGGATGCTGTCTTGTTATGCAAACACTTTCTGCGCAGTTGCCTTTAGGGGTTAGCTATCAAGCTGTAGCCCGTCAGGGCGGCGCTTTGCTTAGCAATACTCCTATTGACCTAAGATTTTCGATTAGGCAAGATTTACCCAATGGCCAAGATGTATACGTTGAAACTCAACAAAGCATCACCAATACTTATGGACTTTTTTCCGTAGTGATTGGCAAAGGTACCGCTTTGCAAGGCTTTTGGAATGCCATCGAATGGGGTGATCACCAACACTTTTTACATGTCGAAGTCGATCTCAACGATGGAAATGGCTTTTTTGACTTGGGTACCAATTTGATTGAAGCCGTGCCCTATAGCTTTTATGCCGAAAAAGCGCGCATGAAGGTTGTGGATCTGCTCGACACTGATTTAGACAGTCTTAAACCCGGTATGATTTTGCGCTGGAATGGGCAAAGTTGGGCAGCTGACAATGACCAAAATACCCTTTATTCCGCTGGTAGTGGGATCCAAATCAATGCTTCTAACCAAATCATCAATACGGGAGACCTTGATCCAAATGACGATTTAGTGCTAGGAAGTGCAGCGGGAGGAGACCTCAGTGGGAGCTTTCCCAATCCTCAAGTAGTGAAGGTCAACGGCCAAAACTTTTCTAGTCAAAATCCCCAAGTGGGGCAAGTCTGGAAATGGGACGGGAGCAGCTGGAGCCCTCAAAACGATGCTGGTGGCCCATGGCAACTCAATGGAAATGAAATCTATTACAATGCTGGTAATGTAGGGATTGGCCTCAACCAAGCCCAAGTATCTCTACATGTAGCTGACAATCAAAAGGTGTTATTTGGCAATCAGCTCAGTGGATTTGGAGAGAAAATGATTTGGCTGCCTGCTAAGGGCGCTTTCCGTGCCGGAACGGTCACCGGAGGCACCTTTGCTAACTATTGGGATGAGGATAGTATTGGCAATCATTCTGCTGCTTTTGGCCGCCGTACTCGCGCCACTGGTTTTGCTGGCTTTGCTGCAGGCAACAATGTGCATACCCAAGGAAATTATGCCGTAGGCTTTGGTGCGGATAATAGTGCTATCGGCGACTACAGTATGGTTTTTAACCGTAACAATGCTGCTAGCGGTCTTGGCGCTACTGCCATGGGATATTTTAACAGTGCCGAAGGTGGCTTCTCTGTGGTCATGGGGCGAAATGCCAAAGCGGAGGCTTATGCCAGTTTGGTGATCGGGCGCTATAATATAGGAGGCGGAAACAGTAACCAATGGTTCAGCAATGCCACAGATCCTCTCTTTGAAGCCGGCATTGGTACCAACATTTTTAATCCAGATAATGCTTTTACGATTTATAAAAACGGTTTAGTGAAGGTGCATTATCAACTACAAATAGGATCGAGTGAAACGTTCACCGACGGTGGTAGCTTCCTACTGAGCACAAATGCCCATCTGGCTCCCGCTATCGACGGCTCCCGTAGTCTCGGTCAATCTAATTTCAGGTGGAATACCGTCTACTCCCTCAATGGTACGATTAATACTTCTGATAGAAGAGAAAAGTCCCGAATCAGTCCCCTTGGCTATGGTTTGGAGGAGATTTTGGCTCTAGAACCCGTGAGTTATGTCTGGAATGATTATCCAGAACAAGGCCGAAAAATCGGTCTGATAGCCCAAGATGTACAGGATGTCTTACCAGAAGTAGTCGTGGATACCGAATGGAGCCTAGACGAAGAAAATGGTCAAAAGACAGCTCAAGTAAGTAATCTCTTGGGTATTTATTATGCAGACCTATTACCTGTATTGGTAAAGGCTATTCAAGAACAGCAAACCCTTATTCAGGATCAGCAATCTCAGCTAGTCCAGATGCAAACCCAGCTGGCAGAACAGGACCGCTTATTGCGAGAACTGCGCCAGCATATACTTACACAACCTTAAATTCGGCTAATGTTGTTGTGTAACCACACTGCGGCCGATCTGTCTCTGACAGGTCGGCTTTTTTTGTAATTTTAGGCTTATGCGAAACACGCTTCTACTTTTCTTAAGCCTCTTTCTCTTCCTAAGCTCCTATGCCCAAAGCCTTGATTCTCTAGCCATAGAGGACGCATTTAACAAAGCTTTAGTCTTAGAGCAAGAAGCTTATTTTGATAGTGCGGCCCAAGCTTATAGGGTTTTGCGTTCTCAGTTGAGAAGAGACAAAAATGAAGACCACAGTAATCGGGCTAGCTATAAAATTGGATATTGCCTGATTCGGGCTGGCCATTATGCTGAAGCAAAAGAT
>CAZHOC010000433.1:0-1710 GCA_964534295.1 uncultured Bacteroidia bacterium
CCTTAGTTTATCGCAAGGTGGTGGTTCTGTCAATCTTGGTAGTTTCACTTCACCTTGGTCCAACTCAGGCAGCAATATTTATTTCAACACTGCTAAAGTTGGTATCGGAGACAATTCACCCGTCGCGACTCTTACCGTTGGCAATGGCGATAAGTTTCAGGTGCATGGCGCAGAGGGAGATGTTGTATTTAGAGATGATCAGGCTTCTATTCGTTTTGCCAATGCGGTAGGTTCCAATCAGCCCATGATGCAGATGTTTACCAGTGGTACGAATAATGCCACTCGTATGGTCTTGGCGCACTCTCCTAACTTTTCTAGCTGGGGTTTGAGGTACAATGATACTGCTGATGCATTCACTTTCATCGGAGACCATGTTCCTTCTTTACACGTGCAGCTAAGCGGTCAAAGACGCATAGGTTTAGGCACTGAATCACCTGAAGCAAAGCTTCATGTCGTTTCCAACAGTTCCATCGGTGTAGGACAAATCAAAATCACGGAGGACCAACTAGACTACGCTCGTATTACCATGGGCAATTCCTTACACAGCAGCTATTGGGATATTGCAGCCATTACGAATGGTACCTTATCAGGCTCCCAGCTAAACTTCTTCAATAGCACTGCAGGAGATATAATGACCATCAATGCTCGAGGCAGAGTAGGACTTAATGTATTTAATCCTTCTTATACCTTAGACATTAGGGGAAATGGCCTCAGCAGAACAATCAACATAAGAAATGAAGTAACTACTTCCACTGGTAACACCTACAATTATGGCGTCTTTTCATCCATAACCCAAGTACCAACCATCGGAAACGCTCGCTTATACGCCTTATTGGGAAGAGCTGTAGATGTAGATGGCTATTTAAACTATGGCCTCTATGGCTTTGCGGATGATGGGAGTCAATTTAATTATGGTGTTTATGGCTATGCTCCCAGCGGTAGCGGCTACGCCGGTTATTTTGTGGGCAATGTATATGCAACCGGATCCTATTTACCATCAGACAGTCGTTTAAAGTCAGAAATTGCGCCCCTAGAGCAAGGCTTACAAGCCATCATGCAGCTAGAACCTAAACAGTATGAGTATAAGCAAAGTGAGTTTGACTTCATGAATTTACCCGAAGGGCAACAGTACGGTTTCTTAGCGCAGGATCTAAAAAACACCCTTCCCGTACTCACTCAGCGTGCTTACCATGCTTACGAAGAAGTAAGCTCAGAGGCGCCTGAAGATCAGGGTTTTGAATTCACTGCTGTTAACTATGTGGGCTTGATCCCAATTGTAGTTTCGGCCATGCAAGAGCAGCAAGAGATCATTGAGACGCAAAACGCTAAGATCGAATCTTTGGAAGCCAGACTAGCAGCCTTAGAAGCACTCATCAAAGAATAAAAGCATGCAAAAATTCATCATCCTTTGTGTCATGCTTAGCTCTATTAGCATGGCCTCGGCCCAAAGCATCAGTCGTTCGGTGATCGCCACGACAGGTTCTAGCAATGAGCAGCTTTCTTATACGGTAGGAGAGACTGTGATTGAGACCGCTTCCAGCGGAACGCTTAGCCTCACCCAAGGATTTCAACAGCCAGATCAAGTCAGTGGGACCTATTTGGATCCAGATTGGGGAACGCTTAGCTATCTCTTATACCCCAATCCTACCCAAGCAGAATTGGTGCTAGAGATAAGCAGTAGCAAAGCGCAACGTTTGCGCGTTTCTTTTT
>CAZHOC010000433.1:1752-5394 GCA_964534295.1 uncultured Bacteroidia bacterium
TGATTTACTGACAGCTCAGCAAACGAAGGCTAGCTACAAAGTCGGACATTTCGCTGCAGGCACATATGTTTTGCTCTTACACAACGAAGGCGGTGGCTTAGTCCAAAGTATTCGTTTTGTCAAAACAGACTAAATCGCCATTTACATTTTTTTGTTGATAGAAGCTTGGGGATGGCATTTGCTCATCCCCAGCTCTCTTTTTTATCTAAGCTCTATTTCAGAAACATTGATCCAGGGAAGAACTGCAACACAGGCATTACTATCGACTTCAAAATCCATACGGGTATAGATAGGGAAATCGGTAAGATCTAAATCCGGAAAATCGTCAGCGTTTCGCCATAGATATAGATCATTATCCGGATCGTCAGGATCTTCTCCTGTAGTAACCACATAGCCTCCACAGCAACCGCATAAGGTAAAATCGTATCCTGTAATGATGGCTTCTGTTTGTGCTTTTTTGACACCTTCTCCTTGGCAGCTAAAAAGGAGAAAAAGCGTTCCCCAAAGGGTGAGAAATAAAAAGGATTTTTTCATCGAAAAAGGGGCTTATTTTTTATCAGTTGAATGATTGGAGCGGTTTAACTTAGTCCCGTTTACTCAATTACCTCTAGAGAAGAGATATTGATCCAAGGGCGAATATTGACACATCTACTGCTATCAATTTCAAAGTCCATGCGGATATAGATGGGGAATTCTGTTAAGTCCAAGTCTGGAAAATCATTATCGTTACTCCACATATAGAACTCGTCATCGTACTTTTCGGGATTGTCTCCAGTGGTGATCATCAAACCACCACAGCAAGCACATAGGGCCAAATCGTAACCCGTGATAATGGCTTCGGTTTGGGCCTTCTTCATCCCTTCCGCCTGGCAGCTAAATAACAGGAGAAGCGTTCCCCAAAGGGTGAGATATAGAAATGATTTTTTCATAGCAAAGGAGCTTATTTATCAATCACTTTGATTTTACTGACTTCTATCCAACCCTCACTGATGGTACAACGATCAGGGTCGAGGGTATAATTGATTTTCACATGCAGCGGCAAATTGTTATCAAGGTCTAAATCTTCATGTTCAGGACCCGGTTGCCATTGAAAATAGGGCTCGGCAAAGGGCGTCTCATCGCCACTCAAAGTGATCATATAGCCCCCGCAACACATACAGCGCAGCGCATTATAGCCAGTGATGATGGCTTCCTCGCCCTTGATGGGTTTAATTTCTTCCTGACAGGCAAAGAGAAGCATTGCCATGCCCCAGAGAGGGATGGTTTTTAATAGTTTCTTCATGACACTTGTGTTAACGCCCAAATCTCAATCCTGCCGTAAGGCCGACCCGTAAGGGAGCCTGTTGTGAGGCTAAGCTTCCGACAAAGATATCGTTGAGCATGTATTTAAAACTCGGCCCTCCAAATAGAGCCATGCGAGGCGAAATAGGTCGTTCATACTGGGCCTGCAGCAGCACAAAATTGTTCCAACTGCGATAGCCAATGCTCTGAGAAGCGTTCTCGCCGGGCTGTCCAAATAAATTATTGGCCTGATCAGAGACCGAAAAGACAGTCCGAGGTGATGCAGAAAGCTCTTGACTTGATCTAAAATAGCGAGCTTGAGAGAGGTTATTGAGGTTACGGTTAAATGAAAAACCAGAACCCAATATAATCGCTCCTTTAGGCCTGGCAATTTTGTATTGTAAAGTAAGCGGGACTTCTAATTGGATGTTTTGTAAGCTGGGACCATCGTTATAGGTCCATTCGCCATCAACATCGCCTCCTGGAGACGCAGCACTACTGTAAACAACATTCGCTTGCGTTAAACCTCCTTGATTAGAGATACCAAAGCCAAGGCCTGATCGCACACTCCAATTGCCTTCCAGCTTATATTCGCCCACCACTTTCACGCGGCTTTCTTGGGTAGGGTAAGAGATCAAGGTAGCCTGATCCACGCCCTCCTGGCTAAAGGCTGGACTAGGATTTCGAGCAAACTGCACAAAATCTGCCGTACCTAATAGACCATCGTTAGACGTCTTTTCGTTTACGAATGCTCGGAGTGGATCTGCATCAGCGGTTCCAAAGTTCGCATTGACGTCCCCTATTAGGTCTTGGCCGGCTTGGATATTGACCGCCCATCGCGGAACGCTTTCCTCTTCTAAGTCAGCCTCATTAAAATCCTCCCACCAATTTTCTTGCATGAATCTCAAAGCGGCAATATCTCCTTGGTTAAGGTTTTCTGAATAGAAATCACTTAAGCTCCAGTCTGCTAGAGTATGATCTAAGGTTTTGATAGCGTAGACTTTATTTGAGATTTCAGCCGTATGGGTACTTGGCGTAGCTGGGGTTTGGACGTTCTGCGGAGCAGAACGCTCATCCTTAGGCTCAGGATCGGATGCGAACTCTATATAGCTAGCCTTATCTTCCAATTGCGCTTGGATACTCTCAGCTTTTTCCGTGCTATTTACACTTTGATTATCCCCAAGATTGGCAGAGTTCGCAGCAACAGATTCAAGCTTTTGCACATTCTCTTTTGCCTGAGGTTCAATCGCCTCTGTTTGGGTAATACCAGGCTCCATTTGCAACGGAGACTGCTCATTTACATTGCTAAGCCACAACCAAACTACAAGGCTAGCCGCAATGCTGATCCCTCCAGCCCAAAGCCAGATGATCCCACCTTTCTTTTCTTTTTGAGGAATTCGGGATTCAATATTGCCCCACAGCTCAGGGCTCGGTGGTATCGAGACCCCTTCAAACTTCTCCCTCAGTTTCTGTTCAAATTTATCAACAGACATCCCGATATAAATTTGTTTCCATATAAGCTTCACTGACCCGTTTTTTTAGGAGTGCTCTGGCTCTTGTGTATTGGGAGCGAGAGGTACTCTCTGAAATATTCAATTGCGCTGCGATCTCAGCGTGTGAATAGCCCTCTATGGCGTAGAGGTTGAAGATCGCTCGGTACCCAGCCGGTAGCGCTTGAATGACACGGTACAAAAATTCGACTTCTAGTTGGTCCAAGGCATCTTCTGATACCTCCTCCGTGATCGCTTCGTTGATTTCGAGCTGCTGTTGATAATGCTTTTGTTTCCTCAGGTGGTCGATGGCATTGTTGACCATCAGTCTTCTGATCCAGCCTTCGAGAGAACCTTTATCATTATACTTGCTGATTTTTTGAAAGACTTTGATAAAGCCCTCTTGCATCATGTCCTCAGCTTCTTCTCGATTACGCGCATACCGATAACAGACCCCCAACATTTTGGCGGCGAAACGCTCGTACAGCTGTCGCTGGTACTGCGGTTTTTGATCCTTGCATCCTTGGATTATCTCCTGATACATATAGGCGGTTAGCGCGTTTTATTGATTGACGGAAGGCTTTTTGATTATGCTGCATCCGTAAAAATAAAAAGGTACAAAAAAATTGCCCCACCGAAGCGAGGCAATTTCCTAAGCTTTAACATGCAGCTTTATTGTTCTTTCACAATTTTCCAGGTACGAGTGCCATAGTCTGTATCTACTTTCACAAAGTAAAGTCCTGCTTTAGCTGGCAAGTGGAGTTGATAGAGATACTGGCCTTTTAGGCTCATTTGTTGCTCTATTTGCGCTTGCGAATTAAAGACCGTGATCCTAAGTATCGTAGAGGGCTGTTGCCATTCTATTTGAATA
>CAZHOC010000434.1:0-5394 GCA_964534295.1 uncultured Bacteroidia bacterium
TACCCAAGTCTTTATCAACAACAAATCTGGCGGATTTGGGCTTCAAAACTTCAATCTCGAAAATGTCCGTAATGGTGATGTCCAAATTGTCGACCTGAATAATGATCAACTATTCGACATTGTCATTGCTGGGGAAGGAGATACAGATTTGATCTTTGAAGTTTACTACAATCAGGGCGAAGGCAATTTTGCTGCGCTCCAAGATCCTACCATCGATGGTTTGCAAAACAGCGAATTAGCCATCTATGATCTCAATGATGACCAATTGTTGGATATCATTATCATGGGAGAAGGCGCCTCCAATATCCCTGCAACAGAAATATACCTCAACGAGATGGGAACGGGCTTTACCGCAAGTTCTAATAGTCTGGATGATCTTAGTGGAGGAGCAATCGCCTTTGGCGACTATAATGATGATGCTAGTGGATTGATCGACTTGTTTATCAGTGGCAAGAGCTCTACGCTTCCCAATACTCAAAATACGCAGGTTTATTCTTCGGGCGGTACAGCTAACTTTAATGCTGACCCAGAGGCTACTGATCCTATTTTTGATCTCAACCTCAGTGCCGTGGCATGGGGAGATTATGATCAAGACGGGAAGCTAGACCTATTAGTAGCTGGTCGTACTGATAATGGCCCTAATCAAGGCTTCAAACTCTACCGTAACGTTGAAGGGACTCCCAATCGAGTGCCTAGCGCGCCCGGAAAGCCAGAGGTAAAAGCTACTGGTCTATTTGCAGAGTTTTCCTGGACGCCTCCAGCAGATGCTGAAGCAGGCACCTACACTTACAATCTTTATCTAGAAAAGGTGGACGATGGGACTGTTATTATTGCGCCTATGTCTGATTTGAGCACTGGGGTAAGACAAGTAGTGGGGCCCGGTAATGTGGGTATGCAAGAAAGTATGACCATCTTTGGGCTCGAGTTCGGAAATTATCGTTGCCAAGTTCAAGCCATCGGGCCGGACTGGGAAGCTTCGGTCTTCTCGGATACGACCAATTTTCCCTTCGAGCCAAGTTCTATTAGCGAAGAAACAGGAGGAGCGTTCCCCGGAGGGATACCCGCAGGCATGTACAATGGGGATATCATCCTTGCCGATTATTATCTCAATGATAATCGTCCAGACTTGATCCTCACAGGCCAAACGGCCGGAGGTTTACGTACCCTCTTATACCATAATATCAACGGTACCTTTAGAGCAGATACGCTTTCTAAAGTGGTTGCACTAGAACAAAGCAGTTTCGCTTGGGGGGATTTTGATATCGATGGTCAAATCGATCTGTTCCATATGGGCCGCGATGCTCAAGGAGCTCCACGATCTCTGATCTACCTCAGCCGAGAGGATAAACTTCTCAATAATTTAGATTGGTCTGAAAACCTTCTTCCGCTTTCTCAAGGAGATGCTGCTGCGGGAGACTTGGACAATGATGGCGATATGGATCTCATCATTAGCGGGGCTGATGCTAGTGGCACTGCCTCCACTCGGGTTTATATCAATCAAGAAGGACTTGGATTCGTTGCGGCTGATGAATCTGTCCAGAATGCTTTCGACCAGTTGCAAAATGGCGAAGTTCATTTGTTGGACTACGATCGCGATGGACGTTTAGATGTGCTGCTTTCTGGTGAGGGATCATTGGGAGCAAGATGTCGTCTCTATCGCAATGAAGGTGATCTCAACTTTGTGGGCGGTACCTTCTTGACTTCTTTGACCGATAGCCGCCTCGACTGGGGAGATTTTGATAACGATGGTTTGGTCGATATTCTCTTATCAGGTGATCAAGCTGGTACCAAAGTTCCCGAGATCTGGTCTCGTGGAGCAGGCACAGATAACTTCCTGCGCAATTCGGTCTCTGATGACCTCATTGGGGTCTCCGGTGGTGATATTCAGTTTGTAGATGTGCAAAACGACGGTTGGTTAGATGTCTTCCTCAGCGGTACGCAAGATGATGGTTCACCTACCACTCGTTTATTCCAAAATTATGAGTTCAACGCTAGTCGTCGTTTCCAAGAAGCGATCACTACCACTGACGAAATGATTGATGTGGACCTCAGCGCTGCTGCTTGGGGAGATTTTGCCGAAGATGTAAACGGGAAAGTAGGGAAGCTTGATCTGATTCTTATGGGGGACTCAAGCTCTACAGTTTCTAACTCTCCCATCATTGCAGTATACCTCAACGTTGACTCAGTCAATAATGTTAAGCCTAATCAAGTACGTAGTCTCACCGAAAATATCGTAGATTCTACGCTCGCAGTTAACTTCAAGTGGGAAGCACCTCTTCCCTCCGCAGGGCGCTCAGCAGCTACGGTAGAAGCTTATCAGTATTCCTTATTCTTGCGCAATGTTGAGACCAATGATACCCTGATCAGCGCGGTCAGTAATAACGATGGCTATCGCCAAACGCCAGCTCAAGGAGCTATTAACAGCCTCGAGTGGTCCGTATTTGGTTTGCCAGATGGAACCTACGAATGGGGCGTGCAAGCCATTGACCAAGACTTTGAAGGCTCAGACTATAGTACCGAGTCCTTTATTTACACCAATCCGGTTCCTGAAATTATCCGTGAGAGCTACGCAGATTTACATTTGAGCGGCTCGGCAGCCACTCAAATTGAAATTGAAGTCAACAATCGTTCATACGTCAAACAAGTCCTCCTGCACTACAAAGGTATTGCCGCTGCAGATTGGGATAGTGTTGAGATAGTGTCTTCTGATGAGGTCTTTAGTTTTGCTATCACCGAAGATATTCTTGATGAAATTGGCCTCCGTTATTGGTTTGAAGTCAAAGGAGTTGCCATCTTCAGCGACACTTCCACTACTGGCCATACCTACATTCGTTACAACGAAGGTTTAGAGGTTGCAGGTTTAGCCTTCGGCAAACGCCAGAGAGACTACAATATCATCTCCGTGCCCTTAGAATTGGACAATGGAGCCATCAGTAGTGTAGTCGAAGACCAATTTGGTACCTACAACAAACGTCAGTGGCGCTTTTTCCACTACCAAAACGAGCGCTATGATGAATACAAAGAAGGGATCGATCAAATGACTGACGGTCTTGGCTATTGGTTGATTACCAAATCCGAAAGGACCTTCAATACCGGTGCCGGAGAGACCGTCAAGGTTACCGAAGAGTCTCCTTATGTTTGGAACCTTCAACAAGGCTGGAACCAAGTAGGTAACCCTTATAATTTCAAATTGGCTTGGCAGGATATTAGAGATGCCAATCCTTCGACCATTGGTTCTGTCGCCGACATCATCACTTACAATGATGGCTTCAAAACAGTGCAGCAAGAAGGTACCATCAATAATTTTAGGGGTGGCTTTATCTTTGCTGATGCTGCCACTTCGATTTCAGTACCGGTATTGAAAAATACTTCGATTCAGCGTTTGGCGAAGCCTACTGATCCTAAGAGCATCGGGCCGATAGATCATCACACTTGGGAAGTGCCTATCACAGTCCAGACCGAAAATATGGTGTACCCCATTGGCGGTGTTGGTATGAATCCGTTGGCGAAGCAAGATTTTGATCAGTTTGACCAGATGTTACCGCCGCGCCTTGGGGAGTATTTGGATATGCACTTCTGGCACGACGATTACTTCTATCCTTGGTTTGCTTTTGATGTAGTGCCTACCGCTAAATCCTACGTTTGGGAGTTTACAGTGGAGAGCAATTTGGATCAGGAGGAGATACAATTGAAGTGGGACAATAGTGCTTTTGGCAATAGCGGTAAGCAGCTGATCCTCTTTGATGTAGAGCGTCAATTGCCGATTGATATGGCGTCCCAGACCACTTACAGTTCTTGGTCTAGAGAAGGGAAACGCCAATTTAAAGTGTATTATGGGTGGCCATCGTTCATCGAAGATGAGTTACAGCCAAATAAGATTTACCTAGGACAAGCTTACCCTAATCCAGCGCCAGCGGAGATGAGGATTCCGTTTACGCTACCTGCTTCGCAGAACGATTATCAAGTGAGTTTAACGGTAACGGATATGATGGGAAGACCGATCGCGGAGATTTTTAAAGGTTCATTAGCACCAGGCTTTCACGAAGTCGAATGGGCTGGGACAAATCAAGGCGGAACGCGTCTACCAGCGGGAATATATTTGTTCCGACTTTCCGTAAAAGGTTATGAGTCTCAAGGAGGTCGTATTATTCTACGCTAAGCGGAAAAAGAGGATAAAATGGGAAGTCAGATTTCTCCATAGAAAAAAAATTCCACTGCATGCGGTCATAATGTTGGCTCGTATGCGGTGGATTTTGTAGATTGCCTCTCTAAGGGGCTCATCGTTTTTATAAGAATTTGAGGAAGTGAGAAGGGGAGGAAAAAAGTTGGATCCCAACCCTTTACAGACCATTGGCGTGAAATTCCATATGGTCTTAAGCACTTCAATATGTACTTTTGCCAAATTGCTATGCGTGTCTACTTAGATACGTTGTTAAGCATACATTTTATTTCAAACTAAACCCATCACACATGAAAGCGAAAGCCTTACTACTGCTTACCTTTCTTTTGAGTGGATTCACAGCACACCTTTCCGCCCAAAATTCAAACACCCCTCAAGGATTTACCTACCAAGCGGTCGCTCGCGATGGTGGGGCAATCTATTCAAACCAGACCTTCAATGTACGTTTCTCCATCCGTCAAGGAGCCGGAATCGTCTTTTCTGAAGAGCACTTTAGTGTTACGACCAATCAGTATGGTCTTTTCACTGCAGTGGTAGGTACTGGTATCCCGATCAGTGGCTCCTTTGTCAATATTGATTGGGGTGGAGGGAATTTTTTCCTTCAAGTAGAGCTCGACCCAGGCTCTGGTTATACCCTTCTCGGGGACAACCGCCTTTGGGCGGTGCCTTACTCTCTCTATGCCGAAAAGGCTTATGAGGTGGAAAATGTAACTTTTGTCCTCAGTGACCTCCTCGATGTGGATGCTCCTGCACCGCAAGTAGGTGAGGCCCTAGTGTGGGACGGGACCAACTGGGTACCTGGCCCTGGTGGTGGTGGCGGCAATGTCTTTGCTGGTGATGGGATCCAGATTGTCAATGACACCATTATCAATACTGGTGACCCCAATGAGTTTGATGATATTACCATAGGTTCGGCTGCTGGTGGCGATCTTACGGGTACTTATCCTAATCCCACGGTTAGAGGATTAAACAACCGCCCAATCGCGCTGACAGCCCCTGGTAATAATGATGTCCTTAAGTGGAACGCGATCAATCAACAATGGGAACCTCAGCCAGATGCCGTCTACTGGTGGAGCGTTTAATGTAACCTCAAGACTTTCTGGTGATGGGTCTATTGGTGCTCCGCTTGATATTGCACAAAATGGCGCTACCGCTGGCCAAGTGCTCAAATGGGATGATATTCAAAGTGCTTGGTTACCGGCCAATGATTCGGG
>CAZHOC010000435.1:0-5388 GCA_964534295.1 uncultured Bacteroidia bacterium
ATACCAATAATCCCGTCGTTGAATTTCGAGCCTTTTACTCTGAGAAGGATCAATTTAGACTCTTCAATCGTATTACTTATCGCCCTCATTTTTGGACCGATGAGTTTTTTGCCAACGATAAAGTGAAACTGGATCTGCATATGCCTAAAGAATCTCTCGAGCGAGTGAGAGAAATCAAACAGGATCGATGGGGACTCAATCTTATCAGCCTGGACCGGAATGCCTATGAATTTTTACGAACGGCTGATTTGGCAAAGCAAAATGACGATAACCTATTTGCAGAACCCCAGCCCATCTATTCAAATATTGAAGGAGGAGCCGGGGTCTTTGCCGCAATGGTACGTTCCGAATATGTAGCTGACTGGTAGAAAACTATTCAAGTATCACCTCGCCGAGCTTATATTTTTTGCCGCGAGAACCATATACAATCATCCGATTGCGCCCCAATTGCTCACAGCTTTTGGGGCGTGTGATGATGCGTTCTTCGCGATTGCTAGTTAAAATTTCTTTGCTAACATTTCCTTCGGTATCAATGGCTACCAACATCACTACCGATCGGCTACCGTTAAAAGATAGTGGATTACGACGCTCTTTGGTCATATTGCGCTGATTATCATTGAAAACGAGATAGATGTTTTCATTGGTGATGGCATGGGCAAAGGAACTGAAGTAACCAAAATCATCCACGGTAACCTGCCGTTTAGGGACCTTAGTGGCCCATTCGATGGTTTTATTGGGATTGATGTTGATGATGATGATGTCATTATAGTTGAAATAATTCCGAGTGGTGATGGTTCCATCGGGATTGGTTACAGTATAAACATCTACAAAGTATTGCTCCGCGATCAAAATGGCGCCCCCATCAGCTCTTAAGATGATCTCTTCCAATCTATAATCATAGAGTTCCCGACCTCTGGCTGCTTGACGATCATTCATAAACTGGGTCAAGAAATCACCATCAAACTCCTTGAAGCCCTCTTCTTTGATTTCCTGACTGACAGCATCAATACTCATGAAATAAGTTCCTTTGACGCTCACTGTGCCTCGGTCCGAGTAAAGACCCGCACAGATCAAATCTCCATCATCATTGATCGTGAAGCTGAGATCTGTTACGAAGCGATCTTTTAGTTTGATCTCATACTGCTCAAATTCCAAGCCTTTGAAACGGTAGGCCAGTACGATATAACTGTAATTGGGCTTGCCACGACGGCGATTCTTAGGTCGATCGAAGTACCTTCTACCCAGCACATAGACGTCTCCTCTATCATCTACCACAAAGCGCTCAATGTAAAAGAGTTCGTCTTGGTAGGGGATGGTAATTTGTTTGTCCCAGACTTGATTTAAGTCTCGATCAAATACGCTTAGATTGAATTTTTCATTTTCGCCTCTTTTATAGGGTTCATAACCTACTACCAACATTTTGGAGCGCTTGCGTGAAAGCTGATAGCTAAAAGTACCGATGTTACGCGCATTGCGGATGTTGGTAAAAGCGACTCGTTCAGGCTTTTTTGAAAGCGCTAAAGTATTGGGATCTATCCGCTGGGCCATGAGGACATTTTCCCGGCTATTGCGATCGATAATGGAGGAGAATACATACATCTCCTGCCCAAGGCGTTCTGCAAATTGAAACTCCATTTTCTTTTTTCCCATTTTGGGAACGATAGGAGCCTCTTTTTTGAGTACTAAGTCTTTATTGAACTTGATAACACTGGTCCGATCACGATTACGAGTATTGGCTCCTGCGTTATTTTCTCCTTGATTTTCATCATAGATACGGGTAGAAATAATCCCGTAAATATGATCTTCATCCTCTCCCAGTATTTGGGTTACATTTGAATTTGGGCGCGCCTTACGGTAGTCGCCACTCCAATCAACGTCCTGAGCTATGAGATAAGTATTGCTTGTAGCTATAAGCCCCAGAACAAGGGCAAGAGTTTTATATATCATATCTATTGTACGTATTTTCGCAATGATTCGCTGGCACGTTTGCTAGAAATTTGCAAACGGATGTTCAGCCTGCGACAGCCTTTATGATTGGAAAAACTAACAAAAAAGAATAAATTGTCGCCATCAATGTAACAAAAGAAATTAGGTTACGAATAAGACAAGCGAATCCCACCTTCAAAAGGTCTGACCGTCTTCCCTCTCCCTTCAACGGTTCAGTATCTTCTCCCGAATTGGCAGGACGAATTGAGGCTTACTCAAACCGGTAAATTCTGATTTACCCTTTTAATTTTTTTATAACACACCAAAAAATGCCAAGAAAGAAAACAAACAATAAATCAAAAGCTAAAAAGAAAAGAGGCGCTGTCGCCAAGAAAAAATCCTCTCCGAAAAGACGAAGAAGTAATAGAAATTCCGATACAGAACGCCTAATCATGCGGGATGTGCTCAACTTTATGCACAAGCATCCTGAAAAAGAATTTACCGTCAAAGAAGTATCCAGTAGCACTGGTCTTTGGCGAGAAGTAGGTAATCCTAAATTACGATCCTTGATGGATCAGCTTACCAAGACGGGCAAGTTGGCCTATGTCGATAAGGGCAAATATAAATTCACTAAGCAAAGCAACTTCCTCACTGGTAAAATCCAGATTACCCGTAGCGGACTTGGGTTTTTATTGATGGAAGATGAAACAGATATCTTTATTAATCCTTCTAATACCGGTAAAGCGCTCAATGGGGATACCGTAAAAGTGAAAATTCTGGCTCGCCGTCGGCGAGAAGGGAAAAAGGAAGGCGAAGTAGTAGAAATCATTGAGCGCTCTAAAACGGAGTTTGTGGGCGTGGTTTCAGAAGAAGTAAAAGGTATGTTCTTCTTCTTACCGGATGATCCCAGTATTTCCATCGATTTCTTTATCCCAAAAGAAAAGCTCAAAAATGCTGAGGATGGGCAAAAAGTCTACGTAAAGCTGCTCAATTGGGATAAGCGTTCACCGGAGGTTGAAGTACTAGACGTACTGGGCCAATCTGGAGAGCATAATACCGAAATGCACGCTATCCTCTTGCAATATGGTTTTAGACCAGAGTTTCCAGCCGCTGTAGAAGCAGAAGCAGATCGCATAAAAGAGAAAATCAGCAAGGCGGAAATTGACAAACGCAGGGACATGAGAGATGTTACCACCTTTACCATAGACCCTGAAGATGCGAAGGATTTTGATGATGCGCTCTCCTTGAGAACGCTTCCCAATGGTAACTATGAAGTTGGCGTTCACATTGCGGATGTGGCACATTATGTAAAGCCTGGGACTGAACTAGATAAAGAAGCATTTGAACGCGCTACCTCGGTATATCTCGTCGACCGTACCGTGCCTATGTTGCCGGAAAAGCTATCCAATAAAGTTTGTAGTCTCCGCCCTCATGAAGAGAAGCTGACCTATTCGGCCATTTTTGAGTTGGATAAGAATGCTAAGGTGATCAATTATTGGATCGGACGCACCGTGATATACTCAGATCATCGCTTCAATTACGATGAGGCTCAAGCCGTTATTGAAGGTAAGAGTGATGGGCCATTTAAGGAAGAAATTCTGACCCTGCAAGATCTTGCGGTTAAGTTGCGCAACAAGCGAATGGCCGCTGGAAGTGTGCAGTTCTCTAGTAATGAGGTCAAATTTGAATTAGATGAGGACGATCGTCCGATAGCAGTGCACCCTTATGTAACCAAAGATTCAAACTGGTTGATTGAGGATTATATGCTGCTGGCCAACCGTACCGTTTCGGCTCATATTGCCAAGAAATTTGATAATCCTCCCTTGCATTCGGTTTATCGAATTCACGATCAGCCGGATCCTGAAAAACTGAGGAGCTTAGGTAATTTCGCTGGAGCTTTTGGCCATAGAGTGGATTTTGAAAAGGTTGGGCACACCTCAGCTACGCTTAATCAACTTCTAAAGGATGTAAAAGATACTCCCGAGCAAAATGTGATTGAAACCCTTGCGATTCGCTCCATGGCGAAAGCGATCTATTCTACCAAGAATGTGGGACACTTCGGACTAGGCTTTGAATATTATAGCCACTTCACCAGTCCTATTCGACGATATCCAGACTTAATGATTCAGCGCTTACATGATCTGTACTTTGTGCAAAACGAGTACAAGCAAGATCCAACGGTCATGGAAGCACAGTTGAAACATTGCTCTGATCGGGAGAGGACAGCGGCTGAAGCCGAACGCGCATCCGTGAAATATAAACAGGTAGAATTTCTAAGCGAACGCTTAGGAGAGCACTTTGATGGCGTGATATCTGGCATTATTGAAGCAGGATTCTTTGTAGAGCTTGATGAGAATATGTGTGAGGGCTTTGTGCCGGTTCGTAGCATGGAGGATGATTTCTACCGCTATGATGCTGATACATATAGCTTTACGGGCGAAGATTCAGGTCAAGTGCTACGCTTAGGAGATAGAGTACAGGTTGAAATTGCTTCAACGGACCTAAAGAGACGTAAAGTGGATATGCGATTTATTGAAAAGTTGCCTGCCGCGAACTAAATTTTTTATCTTCGACTAAAAGGAAGAAGATGAAAAATACTCGACGAAATTTTATGAAACAATCCGCTCTCTTGGGAGCGGGTTTTATGATTGTACCCCGAAGAGTTCTTGGCGGTCCAGGATATATTGCCCCAAGTGATGAAATCAATTTAGGTTTTATCGGTGTTGGGAGACAAGGTTTAGGCCTTGGTAAACGATTTCAAGACAATGAAGGAAATCGTATTGTGGCAGCAAGCGACGTTGACCAAAGTAAACTGCAACGCTTCCGGGACAAAGTCGAGGAAAAATACAACGAGCTTTTTGGGACTGACTTCTACGAAGGGTGTGCTGTTTTTTCAGATTGGAGAGAGTTGTTAGAAAAAGATAGTATTGATGGAGTGGTGATTGCGACTCCAGATCATTGGCATGGAACCATGGCTGTTGCTGCTCTTAAAGCAGGGAAAGATGTCTACTGTGAAAAACCTTTGTCTCTTACGATACATGAAGGTCGGCAAATGGTCAATGCTACCCGAAAAAATGATCGAGTATTTCAAACCGGTTCTATGCAAAGATCTTGGCAAAGATTTCGTCATGCCTGTGAGCTAGTTAGAAACGGGTATATTGGAGAAATACAACATGTAAAAGTGAGTGTAGGCCCACCGCCTAAAGCCTGCAACCTGCCTGTAGAGGAACTACTCAGAAAAGTGGATTGGGATATGTGGGTGGGTCCTGCACCTTATAGAGGATATAATCACCTGCTTGCTCCACCAATCCCTGAAGAGTTTTGGCCTAAGTGGCGAAATTATAAGGAGTTTGGTGGAGGTATGGTTACTGATTGGGGGGCTCATATGTTTGACATTGCTCAATGGGCCTTAGGCATGGATTATACTACGCCGATCGAGTATTTTCCACCAGACGGAGAGCG
>CAZHOC010000436.1:0-5385 GCA_964534295.1 uncultured Bacteroidia bacterium
AGCCTCTAATTGAGAACGATTCAAGCGGTTGCGCCCAAAATCTCGTTCCAAGCGCTCCATATTTGAAAGAGGCTCCATCGCCGATTGGCCCAGCATCAAACTCGGCAAAAACAGCAATATGTAGATTAACTTCCTCATGGCTTTTGTTGAAATCGTAGACCCACGATTTTATCTCCTTGATAAACCGTCTCGATTACTTCTAAGTTCCTTAGGCTATTTATTGGCGTAATCAATTTGTTGATAAACTCCTCTTTGTTAAACATTTCCATCCCAACTTGACCTTCCGGCAACACCTGAAAAATACGTGCGTTGTCAGCAAATATTTGATTGAGCTGTTCCCTTCGCTTGGCCCAATCTTCTAGCTTAGCGGTTGAGAAATAATGAATCATCAAGGCATAATCGTCTTTTTGCAAGAGGATCTTTTCTCCTTCTAACCACTCACTTTGGATAGCCTCCAAAGTATCGGCATGATAATAAGGAGCCTGGATAATCAAACTCTGTCCCTGATACTTCCTAGAGATGCGCACACAGCCGCTACTATCCACCTCTAATGGCACAACCATCTGTTTATTGGCTTGCCAAACACTTACTTTGATCTGGCTAGGGTACAAAAGTGGCCCTCCATCCGCATCAGCAAAACATAAAGAACGTTTTTTGCTCGGCCACATAAAGGCCATCAAAACACCAATTAGTCCCACAGCAGCGGCCATTACTGGCCACCATCTTACGCTTCGCAGGTTCTTAGAAGTAGTAACTTTTTTCTCCCTTTGGGGAACGCTCTGACTTTGCTTAAAAGCTTCCCAACTCTGAAAGCCTGCATACTTACTCAGCATATTGAGTAAGTCGATACGGGGGAGTTTATCCCCTTGAGACTGCTTGATGTGGGTGTAAAACCATTTTTCACTCAGTCGGCCTTGCACTTGCTCGGCTAAGTCTTCTTGAAACAAGACGATATCCTGACCTTTCCACTCTTGGATCGGGGGGCAATGCGGATAGCTTTGGCGAAATCGTTGTTCAACCGCAGCTTTTAAGGCTTGGAAATATCCTTCTTGCATGCTTTCAAATTATACAATTTTCTTGGCTCAGCCTTCATGGAAAATCGCTTTTTACAATTGTAAAACGTTTTACAAAGGCTTTACGAGCCTTTTGCAAAGCTTTTTGGTCCCTTCTCCCCTATTTGCTGGAAAACGAAAATCATGAAACGACTATTCTTCCTGCTCTGCGGGATCAGCCTTTATTCCTTCCTTACAGCCCAACATGCCGGTAATATCCACCAGCAACAGACTAGTAGAACACAGCATTTACAACAAGCCCCTGTACAACAAACTAATCAATTTGCTCCGCCGACTTTAGATCCCAATTATTTTTATGTCAATGTGAAGGTACTCTACAACCAAGTGCCTGACGCTTTCCTTGCCATCTTCAATGTCATGCAATTGGGCAAAGATGCTGAGGATGCCAACGCTCAAATGGGGACTCGGATAGAGGCGATCCTAGAAGGCTTAGCAGAGATAGGCGTTCCTCGAACAGAGGTATTTATTGATATGATTTCCCAGATACCTATCTACGAATACGAAGTACAGAAAAAGGTTTTTAGTAAAACTTATCAAGAGATCCCTGCGGGCATCGAGTTGCAAAAAAACCTACATGTGAGATTTAAAGACGGCAATTTGATGGAGAAAATCGTTCGTCTGATGGCCCAGCAGGAAGTATTCGAACTAGTAAAAGTAGATTACCTCATCAAAGATCAAGGCAAAATCCTGCAAGAGGTACGCAAAGCAGCCCTTGAGTACAGCCAAGAAGAAATTAAGTCCTACAGGGCTCTCGGAGTACAATATGATACTCTCCCAGTCTTATTTAATGATAGTCGTAAGGTGATATTTCCTTTGACTCGCTACATGAGCTACCCCTCCAAGGCCAGTAGTTCTCTGAAGGAGAAAATCAAAGACCCTACACAAGTGAAGCAGGTTCGCACGCCCAAAGTGGTTTACTACCAGGCCTTACCCACAGATGATTATTCTGTAGTAATCAATCCTTTGGAAAACGAGCCTTGCGTACAGTTTCACTACGAATTGATGCTTAGATACCAATTACATATCCCGCAACCTCAGGTTCGAGTTGAGCACAAAACCATTAGAGAGAAGGAGTACATTATCCTGACCCCAGATGGCAATACGAGAACTTTGGAATTGACCCGTAAGGAAGAAAAGGATGATTAAGGTCTAGAAGGCTGAGGCAATTAAATCCCAAAGACCTAAGAATTTGCTGGCGGAGACTAAAACGATCAAGACTAGCAGTCTATGAATCCATACATTGGCATTAGGTACTTTCGCGGCAAAACGTACGCCTATCATGGCACCAATTGACTGAAAAACAGCCATAGAAAGGCCAAAACCAATGTGGACTTGATTGTTGAGAAAAAAGATGATGATGGCTGGAATACTAAAGCAGAACACAATCATCAATTTGATCGCGTTTGCATCTTTTAGACTATAGCGGGCCGCTAAAACTAAACCAGCCAATAAAAACAATCCTACGCCGGCCTGGATAAAACCGCCATAAACACCAATTCCGAAAAACACCAGCAGGCGATGCCAAGAACGGTTTTGAGATGGATCAGGGTCTGACTCTCTGATCCATCTTTTAGGATTGATCAGTAAGACAAAAAACATAAAAACCATCAGGCCACCGATGGTGTAATTCATCAATTTTTCGTTGAAAGAAGCAGCAATCAGGGAACCTGTAATCGCTCCAGCTATGGTGGGGATAATGAGCCAGGCTGTGTTTTTGTAGCTGACTCCCCCCGCTTTGCGGAACGCTAATATCCCTACCCCACTTTGGATTAAAACGCCGATACGGTTGGTCCCATTGGCTATAGGCGCAGGTAAACCGCAAATAAAGATAAAAATGGGCAAGGTGATGAGCGAGCCACTGCCTGCCAAAGTATTGATAATGCCGGTGAAGACACCCGCAAAACCAAAAAGTAGCCACTCTGAAAGGCTGAGATCAAGACTAAACATTTCCCCAAACATATTGCAAAATAGGGCTCAGGAGGTTTTAAATCCTAATTTTAAAAAAATCTCTGTTTAGACTTTAATCTGCGGAAAGTAGGAAGCGTTTGATTTCTCTTAAATTTTCATCGTATAGCTCGATGCTGTAAATCCCAGCAGGAAGGTGGCTCAGATCAAGTAAAATCTCTTGTTGGGCCGGCCCATTCCCCAAGCTGAAGCTTTCCAATAATTGTCCATTTTGATTGATCAATCGGCCTTGTAAGACTGATGCTTGACGATGGAAATAATTGAGTTTTAGATTTCTGCCGGGCAGAACGCTCATATCGAAATACAAATCTCGAAAATTAGGCAGGCGTAATTCTAGACGAGGAGAATAAATAAAGCCTCCATTGGGATCAACCACCTTGAGACGATAATGAATTAGCGAGGAATTTAATTGGGCTATATCGCGATCTTGAAATGTGTAGCGTCTTTCTACATCCGAATTAAAAGCAGCATCGATCTTGCCAATGGGTTGATAAATTAGCCCATCAAAGGAGCGCTCTAGCACAAAGGCTTCGGTATAGCGTTCCCGCAGGGTAGCCCAAGACAACTCAACAATCGGGGCGTCTACCAAACCATCAAAACCACTCCACTGGACATCCATGAGGGGAGAGACTTCGGAACTAAAACTCAAGTAATTATGTTCTGAAGGATTAAAGCGAACTCTGTACTTACCCTCTCCTAGGTTTTCAAGCAGATAAACTTCTATTAATTCATCTACTGGCAAGCTGGCTTTACTGGGATGGACAATCATTGTTTGGAGTCCAAGTGGAAAACCATCTAATTCTAAAACGACTTCATCAGCTAGGTCAGCAGTTTGCCAGAAATGCCAAATTTTAGCGAGACGATTATTGCGTCGAGGGAAGATATCCGCGCTCAGACTCAATTCTTGTCCATTGTCAGCCCAGAGTATCTGCGATTTGTCAGGCAGCTTATCAGATTGGACCGTCATCTTTGCCTCTCGATACCAAGAAAACCCTTCTGTACGATGCAAAAACTGGCCAGAGTTAACGCCGATCGAACCAACCTTATTGACGAAGCCAGGCTCGTAAATCGTAGTATCTCCATTAGGAAATCTATAAACAGTACTTTCTAGAGGAATTTGATACTTAAGGGAGAGATAGGTATGGATATAATCAATCTCAGTTGGGTTGAGCGTACGATCGAAAAGGATGATCTCCGCAATATCCCCATCGAAATATCCATAATTTGCCTGACCTCCAATGAGAAGATGACTCAGAAAATCAGTGTGGCTATTAGTGGGATTAGCCCCAACGTATTGTCCATCTAGCCAAACACTCCTAAAACTAGAATCGGGCACATGGACTAAGCCAATGTGGAACTTCTCGTCATCTACCTTAAAATAAGACTGTGCGTAAGTGTTTTGGCCATTGAGGTTGAGGCGGTGGATCATATGTCCATAGCGAAAACCTGTTTCTGATTGATGAATATTGGCATTGTAAAGAGGAGTATCGGCCTGAGCAATAAGCGTCCCGTATTCATTTTTGGTCCGAAAAACCACAAACTGGGAGAAACCACTTTGCGGTAAGGCAGAACCCCAATCGATACTCATCATGTCATTAAAGCCGTCGAATTGAAGGTAGGGTTGACCGTTTAGATAATCCGGGTTTTGGGCGTAGGTCGGCTGTTGTAATTGATCAGTTTGCTCCGCAATGATGACATCTCTACTAAGGCTCCTCCATTTAGCGGTTTCTTGACCATCTGTAGGGATCCCAAGACTGCCTTCAGGCCCGAAGGGACCGTTTGGGTTGAGCCAGAGGCTCGGATGAGTCGTTACATTTCTAAGATTGAAGACGGGGCAATCTTTCCTTTGCAGGCCGATAAACATCAACTGTAACTTGCCGCCCGTGCATGCATCTGCCCAATGGATCTGTAGATGAGAGTAATTGGGATCGTAGGGAAAGGGGACCTTATAGATTCCGCCTTTTAGCTCCTCATTATCAATCAACTTCAAAACTTGGCTAGCACCGCTCAAGCTAATATTGAGGCCGCCACCTGTGTATTCAATCCCTTTTAGCCAAAGGACAAGTTCATAGTCTTCTTGAACCGCTAGTGGCATCTCAATTTCCGATAAAGGCATGACAATGGCCTCTGGGAAGCTGAGTTCCAGATGATTTTGTTGGTAAATACCAGCGGAGAATGACGATAATTCGAACTGGTAATTACAAATTTGTGCGTTGGTAATGGACACGAATCCCATTGCCAACGCACTTGTAATAAAAACCTGAACAAGTTTTTGGTACAAGCGATTCATATTTTCCCCTCCTACTAGGAGTCACAAATATAATCGCTACGATATCTACTTCACAAT
>CAZHOC010000437.1:0-5374 GCA_964534295.1 uncultured Bacteroidia bacterium
GGATTCGAACCGCTGTAAAAGGTTTTGCAGACCTCTGCCTAGCCACTCGGCCACGTCGCCTTCTGGTGAAGGGAAATAAAATACAGGAGCGCCGCAAAGGTAAGCAATAATTACTCTTATACAAATAAGATTGCCCTTTTACTATGGTCAAAACAAGTACCCAAAACAGCTCCTAACAAATGCATTATTGTCAATAGCTTACACCCCTTTAAGTGCCTCATTATCAAATAACAGATCTACGTAAGTCTGTTTACAATGAGACATTCCCAGCGGCTTGAGCTTGGTTACTTTTATTTGTAAAGCCACAATGTCAGGGAAAGAATTGCTTATTTGCCGCGCGATACGGTAGGCCAAATGCTCAAGTAGTTTTGCTGGAATTTTCATCTCAGACAATACAATCTCATACACTTGTTGATAGTCTAACGTATCTGCTAGCTGATCAGTATATGCCGATTTAAAAATATCTGACTTTAAGTAAACGTCGACGATAAAATTATTACCGTCCTGCTGTTCTTGCTCGTAGACTCCATGGTAGCCAAACACCTCAATGCCTTCTACAGCTATGGTTCCAATTAAACTTTTCAATTGCTTGTTGCTTGTATACTAGATCGGTTAAGGTGGCGCAGCATTCGCTCTTCAACCACCTGATAATCAACATTTCTTGTCAATTCGCCCTGCTGCGCCAGAGAGAGTTCTCTACGCTCTTCAGACACCACAATTACCAAGGCGTCACTCCTCTCAGAAACCCCTACAGCAGCTCTATGCCTAAGGCCTAACTCTGGGGCAATCTGGGGATTTTCACTGACTGGTAGTATGCAGCGAACGGAGGTTATCTTATTATGGGCTATGATCATGGCCCCATCGTGCAAGGGGCTCTCTTTTTGAAAGATCGAATAAATCAGACGGCTGGTGATATTGGCGTCCAACTGCTCTCCGGTACCTTCTATTTCGGTGAGATTATTGGTCCCTCTGATCACGATTAGGGCGCCTTCTCCCCTAGCCCGAATATCCTTCAAAGCCTCTAAAATCTCTCGGTAGGAAGTAGTAGTATCTACCCTTTCCCCTACCCTTTGCAATATGCGATCTAGGAAGGTATTCTTACTTATTGCGGCTAAAAACTGTCTTATTTCTGGTGCAAAAATAATTACTACTGCTATGGCACCTAAACCCAACACAGCGTCTAGTATAGTAGTCAGTAAGCGTAAGTCTAATAAGTCAACTACCTTCCACATGAAGAAAGTTGCCAAGATTACACTAGTCACTCTCACCGCTAAACTACCACGGAGATATTCATACAATTTGTAGAATAAAAAGGTCACAATTGCGATATCCAAGACATCAACCAATCTAACCGTTACGATCCCAATCGTGAATAATTCCATTTTCCTTTTGATAAAGGTACAACTCGCTTATCCTCTTTGCAGCCCTCACATCATGCACCCGCAAAATATGAGCTCCCTTCTCTAAGGCTTTTAAATGCAATGCGCTGGTCAATTCTAACACATCGTCTGGGGTAGTTTTAAAGAGCTTATATAACATCGATTTCCGAGAGATACCCACTAGTACCGGAACGTTCATCCGGACCAGATGTTCCAGTCCCCCTAATATCTGATAATTATGCTTTATCTCTTTGCCAAATCCAAAGCCGGGATCAATTACCACATCGATTAGTCCTGCTTCCCTCGCTTTTTGTACCTCCCTTGCCAGCCATTCCTGAATTTCCTGCAAAACATTTACATATTTTGGATTTTCTTGCATATCCTGTGGCCGTCCTTGCATATGCATCAAGATGTAAGGAACATCTCCAAAGTGCAATAAAGTACTCCACATCGCCGCATCTAGCTGTCCACCGGATATGTCATTGATGATATGCGCTCCGATTTCCAGCATATTTTTGGCCACCGCTGCGCGGAACGTATCCACAGAGAGCAAGGTTTGGGGAAAATTTTTCAATATCGCCTCCCCAATTCCGGCGATTCTGTCCAATTCTTGTTGCGGACTCACGTCCTCAGCATAGGGTCTAGAGGAATATCCGCCTATATCTATAATGTCTGCCCCTTCCTCTATCATCACTCCTACCCGCTCTAAAGCTGCGTCAAATTCATTGTATTGGCCGCCATCGGAGAAACTATCCGGGGTAAGATTTAGGATACCCATGATTTTGGGCTCCGCCAGACTTAATAATCTCCCTCTACAATTGAGCGATAATGATTCATCAGGGTCAAAAGGTACTCTCATTAACTAAACTTTTAGTTTGAAGCTATGGTGTCGTTTGTTAATTTAGCGTTCAAATTGGGAAATTTTGGAGAAAACCACCCGCCAATATCACGAAGTCATCGCAGCTTGTCGCAGTTTGTTCCTCAAAAAAGCAGCTGATTATGGTCCATCTTGGACAATTTTACGCTTACCCTCCGTAACTGATCAGATTTTGATCAAAGCCGAGAGGATCCGTTCTCTGCAGGAGACCGGCATCAATAAAGTAGGCGAAGATGAAAAAGGGGAGTTCATTGCCATCGTTAATTATTGCGCAATTGCATTAATTCTTTTTAAGAATCAAGACGTAGCGCGAGCTGATCTCAATCTGCAAATGACGGACATTGATACCCTCAGCAAAGCCTATGATGCAAATGTACAATGGGCATTTGAGACCATGGAACGTAAAAATCATGACTATGGCGAAGCTTGGCGCAAAATGCGAATCTCCTCCATCACAGACTTGATTTTAATGAAAATCAATCGCCTCAAGCAGATGGAGGATAATGATGGGGTAGTAAAAGTCTCCGAAGGTGTCGACGCTAATTATATCGACATGCTCAATTACGCAGTTTTTGTATTGATCAAAATGGCGGAAGCCGAAGCAAAATAATCATACGATATGACCACTTATCAGATCATAGGCCTCTTATTTGCAGGCGTAGGTATCGCAGCTTTGCTCGCTTTACTATTTGAATGGCTGAAACAAAAGAGTTTTGATTTAAAGTTTTTGCCAGTCTCTAGACCTTTGATCCTTGCCTGTAGGATTTTGATTGGTCTACTTTTTCTCTATTCCGGTTATGTCAAAGCCAATGATTATATCGGTTTTGGCTACAAACTGGAAGAATACTTTTTAGTATTCGGCGCAGCCTGGCCCTTTTTACAAGGCTTCTTTAATTTCTTTGTCCCTTTTGCCGCCCCGATGGCTTGGTTCATATCGGTATTTGAGGTCGCTTTGGCATTTGCGATCATACTAGGTTGGCGCATGAATTTGACCGCTTGGCTAGCCTTAATCATGATGATCTTCTTCACCTTCTTGACTGGCTGGTCCCACGTGACGGGTTCGGTAACGGATTGTGGTTGCTTTGGAGATGCACTCAAGATTAAGCCCTGGGAATCCTTTGTTAAAGACATTATCCTCACGGGCATGCTGATTCCGATCTTCTTGACCCGAAAATACACCTTTCCTTTTCCAAGCGCCAAAGTCGCCAATTGGGTTGTGGGAGGTATCTTCGTCATCACCGGCATCTATTCTTATTACTGTCATGAGCATCTACCCATTGTAGACTACCGTGCTTATAAGGTAGGCGTCGACCTCAAGACCTGTACTACCGTCCCTGGTCCTGAGGGCTATCCTAAGTGTAAAGATTGGGATCCGATTTTTTATGCAGGAGCCGAATTTGATATGTTTAGCGGCCGCACCCTGATGATTGTGGTCGAAAACTTCGCAAAAGCCGAACCGGAGGCCCTAGCAGAAATGATGGCCTTAATCAAGAGTCTAGAGGGTAGCAATATTCAAGTGGCCGTCAATACCAGCTCACTCAGTCGAGACATCAAAGCCTTCCAAGCTGATTATAATGCTGGCGATCTTAGTATAGTGGCCCAGGACGCAACAGTGCTCAAGACCATTGTGCGCTCTCACCCTGGCTATGTATTGCTACAAGATGGTATTGTGCTCAACAAATGGCACCACAACGACATTCCTAGCAAAGCAGATTTGCAATAAGCAATTGCAGAAATAGTATATTAGAGAAGACGGCTCCCCACAGTCGTCTTCTTTTTTATTTCTCAGCAGCATGAAAATACAGCGATTACTCTTTACCCTATTGCTGGCACCGCTTAGCATACATAATCTGCCAGCGCAGACCTATCAGCCCATGTTGGCAGATTCCAATCAATGGCATGTGTTTCAGAACTGGTATGACTTTTTCGTCAATGAAATTTCTGTAACTGGCGACAAGGTAAATCATCTTGGTATGACCTTCGTGCCCATTTACCAAACTGCTCCGACAACTGAGTTTTTGGGCTTCTTAAGAGAGGATAGCGCGAATCAAAAAGTTTACTTCTATGACCCTTACTCCTTTCCAACGCCTAACTTGGCGAGTGAAAAGCTACTGTATGACTTTGATATTAAGGAGGGAGACACCATCGATGCTTTTTTACCGAGCACACGACAATAACATCCAACAAGCCATCAAGCTGAGCGTAGATTCGATCGGTATCGCAGATAAGTTTAATGAACAACTCCTAGGCCCCTTTTTCTCAGCACCCATTATCGATGATAGTGCACGAGTCTACAATCTTCGGCCAGTAGGCCCTCATCCTTCCCATCCTAGTCCCGATTATATCACCTGGGTAGAAGGAGTAGGTTCGGTCGCTGGGCCTATGAGATCGGGGATAGCGGGTAGTCCATGGTATTTTTATGATCTCGTTTGTTTCCATCAAAACGGGCAGTTAGCCTATTATTCAGTAACGAATCCAAATCGGAATGGCGATAGTTGCCTTGCCTTTGTAACTACTCATATTGAGCCTGAAGAAAAGCCTTACTCCCTATACCCCAATCCTGCGATTGATAAGTTATTAATCGAGCATAGTGCCCCAGAAATAGAGATCAAAATAATTAATGTCTCCGGCCAGCTAATCTATCAAATGAAGCATATGGAAATGGGAGCGCTAGAAATTAATCTCGCTGATTGGCCAAGAGGCATCTACTTTGCCAAAATCCAAATTGGGGGTAGCCTTCGCACCGAGAAAATCATTTTCCTAGAATGATTGGGGGCGCCTAGTATTTATTTCCTCCTTATATTTAGTTATCACCGCTCTTCGCGGAACGCTCAGTCCCGGCTGCGCGCCTAAATGGAATCACATATATCTAAATCAATATGAAATTAGGAGCATTTTCTGTCAGTCTCAGTGTCAAAGACCTCAATGTATCGAGAGAGTTTTATGAAAAACTTGGCTTCAGTGTGTTTGCAGGCAAGGTGGAGCACAGATACTTTATCATGAAAAGCGGAGATACCCTCATCGGTTTATTTCAAGGCATGTTTGAGGGCAATTTGTTGACCTTCAATCCGGGTTGGGATCAGTCTGCCAATCAGCTAGGCAGTTTTGATGATGTGAG
>CAZHOC010000438.1:0-5365 GCA_964534295.1 uncultured Bacteroidia bacterium
AATCAGCACCTTGACAAAAAAGACATCATCAATCGGGGTAGGGGCCTGTATTTCTAGCTCCGGTTCCGGAACGCTTCCCTCAATCGGTTCTACCACGATGGGGGCTTTTTCCTCCTCGGCTACTATTTCAGGTTCTGGCTCAGTTTCCACCACCTTTGGCTTTTCCTTCTTTTTATTTTTGGCAATTGGCGGTGCCGAACGATAAGTGGGTTCAGGCGCAGGCTCGATGATAATGTATTTACCTACTGGCCGATACTGCAATTGAAGGTTGCCAAGTAAATCATCCAAAATGGCAGATAAACGCGCTCGGCGATAGTTTTGGGTGATCTTTTGGTCGAGCGGTAGTAATGCCGGATTGTAGGAAAAAGAGCACTCCGCGATTTCCGCTAGGGAATTGAGCGCGTCTTCAAGGGCTTGGTTTTCAAACTGAATGCTGATTCTTTGGTCTAATAACGTCTGAGCGAAGCTATTACCCGCAAAGAGCAGAGCTAGCATCAGCCAGTATCGTAAAGCTGGAAGCATGAACTGTGCGTTTATTGACAGGCGTTTGCGTGGATGATGATCGTATCGTTTTGGTTCTCCTGACGAACTTTTAGGGTCTCTTGCATCAACATTAGGACGGTTTCTAGACTTTCATTGTTGAAATTTGCAGTCCAGTCGCAAGGAACACTATTGGGGTTTGCAAGGCGAACAGGGGTATCATACAATTCGTTGATTCGTTCTATTGCCTCTTTAAGTGGGGTGCGTTTGAAATTGAGTTTACGGGTTTTCCAGGCGATCGCGTTGAGGTCAGGCTTGCTAAGTTTGCGTAAGCCTCGCTTTTCCATCATCGCTATGGCTTGTTCTCCTGCTCGGAGAACGACTTTCTCGAGCTTATTGCTGACTTCAACCTTGCCTTCGGCCACGGTCACTTGGACTTGGCGTTCGACGGAGTCGATTGCTACCGAAAACTCTGTCCCTAATACTTTGACCTCTATCTCTCCGGCGGCTACTTTGAAAGGACGGGTACTATCCTTTGCCACGGCAAAGTAAGCTTCGCCTTTTTTGAGCTCGACTGGGCGTTCGGCAGCGTCGAAAGCCTCAGGATAGCTAATCTCGGCCTCCGGCTTGAGACTAATATCCGAGCCATCAGAGAGGGCCAAATCAACCGCTTCGGTTTGGCTAGCTTGCGTGATTTGAGGTATGGGAGCAGGGCTAGACAAAAATTGTATCCCAGCCCAGGCCACCAATAAGGCAACGGCTGCTGCTGCGGCATAGACGGACCAATTTAGTCGTTTGACTTTGGCTGGTTGGGGTTTTAGCTGTGCTTTGAAGCGATCCCAAGCATCGTCGGTCATAGCTAGGAAACGAGGATCTACTTCCTCCATTGCCTCCCAATCTGACTGCATGGCGGCCAGATATAATTTGTTGTTGGGATGCAAGTTTACCCATGCATCCACCTCAGCCCTTTGGGCAGGGCTTGCCTCTCCCGCGACGAGGGCCGCGAGCGAGATTTCTGGGATGGGGGATGTAGGTATAGCTTCCATTCGATAGTGTGACACGCTTGGGGGTAATATACCCTTACTCTAATAAATAAATTATCAATATCCACCAGATGGCTCGCAGATCCTGCAACCAAAGGCGGAGTTGTTTTAAGGCTTTACCCATTTGGGCTTCGACCGTTTTGGGCGATAATTCGAGCTTTTCGGCAATCTCTCGGTAGCTCAAGGCTTCGAATCGACTCATCCTGAAGATGCGGGCTCTTTGGGGCGGTAGTTTACCAATTGCCTCATAAAGCCGTTGTTTGATATCGCTTGCAATGGCCGGATCAAAAAATTCGCTCTCTTCTCTTTCGTCTTGATGTTGTTGGTGATGTTTGACTCTGACGGCCTCGTTGCGCTTGAGATTGAGGCAACGATTGTGGACCGCCCGAAAGAGATATGATTTGAAAGAAGTCTGAATATTGAGTTCCGTACGTTTTTCCCAAAGTTGGATAAAAACATTTTGCACGACTTCTTCGGCACTGTCTACATCACCGGTAAATTTATAAGCATAGGCACAGAGTCCCGGGAAGTACTGACGAAAAAGCTTTTCAAAGCTTTTATCGTCCCGCAAATCCGATATGGGGAGGCTAGTGTTATGCATCGCTTCAATAGACAGCAGCTAAGCTAAAAGGTGGCAGCCTGAAGAAAAAATATTTTTTTGAATAGGGGTGGGGTAGGCTGAGCCGTGACTTAATACCGAAGACCCAATCGGTTCACACCCAAACTAAAGATTTAATCATGAAACGTTGCCTTTCCTCTCTTCTGCTCCTTTGTTTCGTGCTCCCGCTCCTCAAAGCTCAGGACAATGTTGCCTTACGTCATCGTCCATTTCAGGTATCATTGATTTATCCGCTAAGTACCAACGGACCCAAAGCGACCAAATTTAGCAATAGTCTTTCCTTCAATATGATCGCAGGTTACAACGGTGGCCTCAATGGTATTGAGATGGGAGGATTTCTCAACGCTATCAAACACAACGCTAATGGGATCCAGATGTCGGGTTTTGCCAATGTAGTAGGTAAGAATCTCAATGGTATCCAAATGGCAGGATTTCTCAATACAACTGGAAAAAATGCCAATGGCATGCAAATGTCTGGTTTTGCCAACCTAGCGGCTAAGAACGTCAAGGGTTTGCAATTCGCAGGCTTTAGTAATGTCGCGGCCAAAAACGTCCGTGGAGGCCAGTTTAGTGGCTTTGTCAATGTGGCGGGCAAGGATGTACGCGGCATCCAAGGGGCAGGCTTCGCCAACTATAATGGAAAAGATTTTAGAGGGGTACAGGCCGCTGGCTTTGCCAATATCTCTGGTGGCCATGTACGTGGCTTACAGCTTTCGGGCTTCCTAAATGTCGCCAAGAAACTGAGTGGGGTACAGATCGGAGTCGTCAACTATGTAGACGAGCTCAAAAGCGGTGCGCCCATCGGCTTGATCAGTATCGTACGCAAAGGTGGGGTGAGAGCCATCGGCTTGAGTCGTTCGGATATGTTTAACTATGAAGCGACACTACGTCTAGGGGCACCTGCTTTCTACAATATTGTCTCTTATGGTTGGGCTCCGGTGGAGAACGCTAATAACGCTTGGTCTCTTGGATATGGTCTCGGTATGATGACCAATCCAGATCGCAATCTCGGTCTCCAAGTGGAGGCAGTTGCTTATCAATTATTTGAAGATGGTACTTGGTATGTAGATGAGCTCAATATGCTCAACCGTCTTTCTGGTAACCTACAATTGAGATTGCTCGGAGGATTTTCGCTCTATGGTGGTGTCTCAATGAACGCCGCTATTTCACAAAGAACAAACAGAGAAGGACAAATCGGTTCTGATTTGCTCCCGAATGAATTATATCAAGATGGCTTTGCCGACGGTGGCCGGACACGTGTCAGTGTCTTCCCTGGCTTCCAGTTTGGTGCTATGCTTGAATTATAAGAACTCGTATCGTGAGCGGTGCGCAAGCCGCCCATTTTTTAGAGGTTTAGTGGTAGGGATCGGCTTTGCCTGGCCGGTCCCTTTTTTTATTGTCTAATGACAAGCGTTCTGCGCAGCAGTAAGGAAAGAGTTGATATTAAGATTTGTTGATTTGTCGATTCAACAATTCAAGCATTCTCCCCTTCAACAAATAAGAAAAGCGTTCTGCGCTC
This sequence comes from uncultured Bacteroidia bacterium, assembly GCA_964534295.1. Classification (GTDB taxonomy): domain Bacteria; phylum Bacteroidota; class Bacteroidia; order J057; family J057; genus JBCAWW01. Next base: position 3,662 of record CAZHOC010000438.1, read on the forward strand.
CCGCATAGCTATCGGGAGTAAACCCCTTATCGCTTCCTCACGATCACACCTTTGATTTCTCCTACTTCATCTCCCGCTATGTTGAGCGCCTGTAGGCGAACGCTTTGCTTGCCAGCTGTGAGCTCCAAGGATCCAAGCGGCAATGTGGCCCAGCTTTGCTCAAGAGCTTCAGCTCTTACTCCATCAACTCGATCGTAGTTGGGCAGGATAGTAGGTATAAAGGCTTCTTCGATCTTGGTACTAAGGGTTTGTTCCCCTACGCTCAATTGTAATTCTGAGCCTAAGCGTTCTGCAGGGCAGGTATATAAAATGCTAAAATCATAGGTGCCGGCCGTCGCTGCAATTATCTCCCAATTGGCGCTAGAAGATTCTCCTTCCCAACTCACTAGCCAATCGTGAGCCCAGCCGTTTGGATTACGCTTATAGGCAATTTCTCCTTCCAGTCGTGCTTCATGGGCTGGTAGTTCAACCTGGGGCGAGGCATCATAGCCAATCGGAATAGAGGGATCAGTAGGACCCGCTGCGGTGACCTCGGTATACCAATCCAGATAGCGCTGCTTATACTGCTCCACCGAATCACTCATCTTATCGGCGATATTAGTAGTCTCGGCTGGGTCGGCTAGCATGTCATAAAGTTCGACTTTATCATCCCCTCGCATGATGAAGTGATATTGCTCGTTGCGCATAGCGCCGGGGTAGGTCATGGGCTGATCGCCATGGTTTTGGTGGGAGTAGAGCGCCCTGGCAGGGAACGCTTGGTCGGAGCCCAAGAGCCAAGGACTGAGATCCATGCCATCCAAAGGCAAGCCTTCTGGTTTGGTCTGACCTGTGAGGCCCATTAGAGTTGGTAGGATATCAATGTGATCGCTGAGATAGTTAAGCTTTTGGCCTGCTTTGACTTTGCCCGGCCATTTTATGAAACAAGGAACACGCACTCCACCTTCGTAGACTTTGCCTTTCCAGCCGCGCATATTGCCGTTGTAACGACTACCGTTGGGCCCATTATCGGTGATAAATACCACGATGGTATTTTCTGTCAAACCGAGTGCCTCCACCCGATCTAGTAAGCGCCCGATATTCTCATCCATGTTTTCTACCATGCCATAGACGGAAGCATTCTTATCTGTCAGGCCACGTGCTTTGTATTTGTCAAAGTATTTATCCGGCACTTGAAAAGGGCTATGCGGTACGTTGTAGGGGATATAGCAATAGAAGGGTTCTTTTTGATGCTCCTCTATGAAGTTGATGGCTTGATCCGTCAACACATCGGTGATGTAGCCTTCGGTTTTGAGTGAGCCAGTATTTTCGATCAAGGTGGTATTAAAGTAGTTGGACCAATGGCCGGAGGTGAAGCCGACGAAGCGTTCGAAGCCTTGGCCGAGGGGATTGAGTGGGTAGTGGGCGCCATTGTGCCATTTGCCAAAACAGCCAGTGCGGTAGCCATTTGCTTGTAGGGCCTCGGCCAGGGTAAGTTCTTCCTCGCGCATATTTTCGGTACCTCGGGTTACCCAATAGGTCCCAGTCCGCAAGTGATAGCGACCGGTCATCAGCGAAGCCCGGGTCGGCGCACAGACCGGACTGACAAAGAAATTGTCCAGGCGGATGCCCTCTCGGGCCATGCGGTCCATTGCGGGCGTGCGAATGCTGTCATTGCCGTGAAAACCGATGTCCCCATAGCCTTGATCATCGGTCAGGATGAGGAGG
>CAZHOC010000439.1:0-5364 GCA_964534295.1 uncultured Bacteroidia bacterium
GATGAAAAAGTTGGGTATGTCCAAAGTATCCAAGCCTATCATAACCGCAAAAAAAGCCTAATCAGTCGAGGCGCAACAGAACAGACCTATCAATTTTATGGTCCAATGATGATGGGGATGCATAGCTTTGGTACTGTCCAAGCGATAGGGGCGAATTGTGCCTTTCGTCGAGCTGCCTTAGATGATATTGGTGGGCATGCTCCCGGTTTGACAGAGGACATGCACACTTCTATGCTTTTACATGCCAATGGGTGGAAGTCTGTATATGTCCCCAAAGCGCTCACCCGAGGTGAGGTTCCTTCTTCAATGGCAGCCTATTTTAAACAGCAGTTGAAATGGTCAAGAGGATCTTTTGATCTATACTTCAAGGTATTACCAAAGATTTTCTCGAAGCTTAGCTGGCAACAAAAGCTTCACTATGCCTCCTTGCCACTACACTTTTTCTCTGGCTTTGTAATCCTCTTAGACATTCTGATCCCTATTTTAGCTTTACTACTTAGTAAGGCTCCGATATATATCGAGTTAGATGAACTTTTTTTCTTTGGAACACCCGTCATATTGATGAGTTTATTTATTCGACAGTATTCTCAAAATTGGGTTCTAGAAATAGAGGAAAAAGGCTTTCACACCCTTGGGGGGATCCTATTATCAGGAACTTGGTGGATCTATCTGCTGGGTCTAATCTGCACCATACTCAAAATCAACATCCCCTATATTCCCACTCCCAAGCAAAACAAACTTGCTAATGCCACCAAGCTCGCTATCCCCAATCTGGTCGTGATTTTTGTCTCCTTGGGTGCCATCATCTATGGTTTGATTCAAGATTGGAGTCCTTATAGCATATTGATGGCGAGTTTGGCTGGAGTAAATATTGTCATTTTAAGCTTTGCCACCATGATGGGCCAGCAGTTATGGCTCCGCAAAATCTCTAGCACGATCAATAAGAGGGATAAGCTCTTTGATCGCATGCGCATAGGATGGTTTGAATTTCGGCAGAAATATATATATCCCGTCTTGGGCAACATCAAAGTGATTGTGAGCTCTTTGTCTGCTGTTTTTGTTTTAGCCGCTTTCGTTACTGTTTTTCATAAACAACCGATTGATTTACTACCTCCAGAGATCAAGGAGAGTGAAGGCTTCTACCTAGGTGTTACCCATCAGATCAATACTCAACTAAGCTCCTCCCCTATCCGACTGGACTTGCTATCTCATACTCAAGTCTGGCCAACTGATAGTATAAGTCCTCAGGCTCCCTTCTTAAAGGATTTTCCTGACCAAGGCACCCATCTAAAACTGATCCATTGGCGGCTCCCTTATGTTGATTCAACTTTGGTCAGTGGATTAATGCAGGGCAAATATGATGCTTACCTCAATGGCATCGCCCAAGAGTTCGAAGGCTTGAAAAGTCCTTTACTCATTGATTTTGCACCAATCCTAAGCCAAGATAGCCTCCATATAGACGGAGATGCTTATCGAAAAACATGGCAATATGTGCAAGGATATTTTAAAGAAGCGGGGATTAATGGCTTGGTTTGGATGTGGTCGAGCAATGATACCAATCTGGTTCATACACATTACCCCAATGGACAAAAAATCGATGCATTAGGCTTTCATGTTAATGGAGACCAAAGCTTGGCCAGTTTTGAGCAGGAATATTTGCCATTTCATGGAACGTTTGCTCCTTTTCCCACCTTTGTCTTTTATGATGCTAAGGTCAACCCAGAAATCGAACAAGAGTATTTTTGGCAAACTCTTTCGGAACTCATACCTCAAAAGTACCCAGAAATTCAAGCAATAGTTTTAGAGGAAAGTAGGAACAGGCAGGACTACCAACTTCTGGCCAAAAACTTAATAGGAAAAGCGTTCTACGAAGGAGTAAAAACGAAAACAAACAGCCCCAATAAACCTAAAAGCGACAGTAGCTTTTCTTTGGTACATAAAGCCTCAGATGAAAACTTTAGTCCACGGAATGAGGTAATAAGCATCGCCAACAAAAATCAATTACTGGTGGATGGAAAGCCCTTCTATATCAAAGGTATTACTTACAATCCAGGACACGATTGGCGCGATGCTCATACTCCGCTTTCAGTTGAGGTTTTGAATCGAGATTTTAAAAGAATCAAAGAAATGGGGGCGAATACGATTCGTCGCTACAAACCCTCGATTTATGATTACAACCTTCTAAATACTGCTTCTAAATACGATTTAAAGGTTTTATATGGATTCTATTTTGATCCAAAAGTGGATTACTATTTGGATCAACAAAAAGTAAATTCCTATATCGAAGAGGTGATTGCAGAGGTGAAAAAGCAGAAGGATCATCCTGCGATTTTGGCCTGGGGATTAGGAAATGAGACTTGGGGGCTTTTAAAACATCATTATCGCCCCACCTACTTGCCCAAAGTAAGGCGCGCTTATTTAGAGATGATTGCGGAGATCACGCAACAAATCAAAAACATTGATGCTCATCATCCTATCTTCTCTGCGATGGAGCATAGTGAAGATTTGGCCATTGCTTTAAAAGCCTTCAGCAAGATTGATGAACCCTTAGACTTCTTAGCGATAAACTCCTATTACCAGCCAAGAATAAGTAAACTTGACTCGATCGTTAAAGCCAACATAGGAGGTTTCCCTTATTTAGTTTCAGAGTTTGGCTCCGCCGGATACTGGGAAAACAGCTACAATAAATTAGACGAGAGAGGGCAACTCATGGAGCAATCCTCTTATCAAAAAGCAAGGGATTATCGTCATCATTGGATCGAGAATATCCTCCCTTATCGAGCAAAAAACTTAGGTGGCGTTGCATTTTGTTGGCGTGATCGCTTTGAAGGAACTGCCACATGGTTTGGGATTACCGATATAAATGATCGAAAAAAACCTGCATACTATGTCCTGCAAGAAATCTGGACCGATCAAAAAATTGATTTCCCCATTATGGACGCTTATTTAGTGCCACCTTGGGAGACCTCCCAGTTTCGCTATTGTAAGGTCTATTCTCTCCCTATAGAAGGCCAAAAACTCGAATACGAATGGTATATCTGTGAAGAGGAAGACTTTCAAAGAGTCGGCAATGTAGAGCTACGAGACGGAGGTAGAGCAGCCCTTTTGCAGTTACCCTCAAAAGAGAAAAAGTACCGCGTATATGTTCATATTAGTGATGATAAGGGCAATGTGGTTACATGTTCCACTCCATTTCAAACAGGACTTGAGAGATGACAGAGATAAAAAAATGGAGCGTCTTTACCCTAAAAGTCATAGGGATCGGACTAGGAGTGGTGATTTTGGGCCTTCTGATTTTTTCGTTCGGCTTGCCGAACTACGAACATAAAGAGACCTCCACTAAACTTAAAATCCATCATAACGAACGCGGCTACCAGTTATGGCAAAATGGTCAAGCGGTAGAAATCAAAGGTGCGGCGGGCAAAGGGCATTTATTAGAATTAGCTGCGGCCGGAGGTAATACGCTTAGACTTTATCATTACTTCTTAAATGATTCTCTTCTAAGGCTCGCTGATAGCCTGCAGTTAAACGTCATTGTTGACTTAGACCTGCCTAGGGAATCCCTTCCCTTTGATTATAGTAACGAAGCAAAACTTGATAGCTTGGTAGCGGAGATCAAGACTAGCGTTAAATCGATGATGCATCATCCGAGTATCATTGTATGGAACATTGGTAATGAAATCTGTGCTCCTAGTTGGAAGATGGCAGCGCCTTGGCGAGCGATCAGCCGCATCGCAAATGAGTTGAAGCAATTAGATCCAAGTCGGCTTACGAGCACCTCTGTCCCCTTGCATCCAGTCCCTCTGATTCAGGCTCGGATGTACGCCAACAACTTAGATTTTCTCAGCATTAACTCTTTCAAACTGACCTTAGACTTAACTGATTATTGGGACTTTTGCCTGCCTTGTTGGGATGGACCTTATTTATACAGTGAGTTAGGACCAATGGGGACTTGGCAAATTACCGCCAATGCTTGGAACGTTCATCAAGAGCTTAGTGACATAAGTAAATCTCAATATTTGGCATTAATGTATGAGCAGTTTATTCCCCCTGAAGAAAACTGCCTAGGTAGTTGTGCCTTTTTTTGGGGATTTAAGCAAGAGAGAACCCACACCTGGTATTCCCTCTTCAGTGAAGAGGGTGAAAAGACACCCTCCGTTGATGAATTGGAAAGAATCTGGAAGGGTAGTTATCCCGAAAATCTAGCTCCTAGAGTAGAGTTTATTGAGATATTTGATGGCTACCCAGGCCCCAATATCAGTTTGAGCGCCGGAAGTAAGCATGAAGCAATCGTTCACGTGAGTGATCCCGAAAATGACTCCCTTTCAATCTCTTGGGAGATCTACCATGAGGGCAATTATCGCTATAAATTTAATGGGGAAGGAGAAAATCGTCCGAAGGCACTTCCGGATCTGATCATCAGTAGCTCCGATAGTACTATTCAATTCAGGGTACCGGAAACGCCCGGAGACTATCGACTATTTGTGTATGCCCGCGATGGGCACAACAATTTCAGTAGCTTTAATATCCCTTTCTTCGTGGTGTTAGACTCCTTCTAAGTAAGAAAGTAGTTTCTCATTAAAGGCCCTGTCTTGCAGAGTATGTCTCTTAGATTCTATATTCGTCTATGAGAACTACACTAGTATTGTTTTGCGGGATCATTTTCAGCTTTAGCCTTAAAGCAGAAGTAGTTTTGCCCTCTATTTTTGGCGACCACATGGTCCTACAACGCAATGCCTTTATTGCCCTTTGGGGAAGAGCTGAGCCGGGAGAAAAGATCCAATTTGCTGCCGAATGGGATGAAATGAATTTATCTCTTTTTGCTGATAGTCGCGGGCGTTGGAGAATCGAAATTCCTACCCCTGAGGCCGGAGGGCCTTATCGTATTCTTATCCAAGGAAATAATCGCATCGTTCTCAATGATATTCTAATCGGCGAAGTATGGCTCGCCAGTGGTCAATCCAATATGGAGTGGCCTTTGAGTAAAAGCAAGTACGGACCGGAGATATTAAAGACGGTTAATGAACCGCAAATCCGGGTATTTCAAGTAGAAAAAGCCGTAGCTTCTTCCCCAAGATTTGATTGTAAGGGAAACTGGGCTGTGGCCGATGGAAGTTCTCTTAAAGAATTTAGTGCTGTTGCCTATCATTTTGCCAAAGACCTACAGACAAAGTTGGGCGTTCCCGTAGGGATTATCCATAGTAGTTGGGGCGGCACTCCTGCCGAAGCATGGATGAGCAGAGAACAACTAGAAGAGGTGCCTGCCTTTAAACCCAACTTAGAGAAGTATGATGAGGCAGTACGAACTTACCGCAATAATCCCAATGCCCAGAATCCTACTTACTATCGCAATCCTACCTGCCT
>CAZHOC010000440.1:0-5361 GCA_964534295.1 uncultured Bacteroidia bacterium
GAGCTGGAAAAGGAGAAACTGTTGCCGAGTATTCAACTGTTCGGGGGTATTGAGAGCCAATTGCATTAGATTCCCTTGTTCAGGATCCATTCCCTCTAGCCTCAGCAGATAGAATTCTCCTTTAGTTTCTGATTCGGATACTTGTCTACCTCTTGAGAGAGCCAAAGCTTGTTGATAAGCTGGTGGTCTGTGCTGCAGGCTAACTTTTAGTTTCTGCACAGATTTAGTCTGTAAAAATCCATTGCTAGGATCATTTACGTAAGCCAAATACTCAGAAGGACCGTAAGAACCGAATTGACAAGCGGCCAGCAATAGAAGCATTATTAAGCCCAGCCAATAAAACCTATTGTTCATAGCCTTCATATCTTTGATTGACATATTGGATGACAGCCTCTGTGATATCTTCTTGATCACTTACATACCAGACGTTTCCAGTACCTGCGGCCCCTAAGAGAAGATCATATCCATGTTTCTGAGCAAATTCTTGGACATAAGCATTGAGCTGGGTACTGACTTGTTCATATATCTGCTGCTCGCTTTGTGCAAGATCTCTTTGATATAGCTGATTTACCTGTGCTACATGATTACGTAAATCTGTGAAAGCACTTTGCTTCTCTTCAAATTTACCTTGGGATAGCTTTGTCTTTTGGACACTTAGCTGGTTGTACTCCGATTCTAGGTGAAGATTTAGTGAATCTAAGTAAAATTTGCGGCGGCTCTGATCCGTTTGTAATCGTTGTTGAGCTTCCTTAGTAGCTTGAAATTCACTTACCAATCGTGCATTGTCAATTAACGCCATTTTGGGCGTAGAAAAGATTGCATAAGCGGCAATACAACAGGCTATTAGGCTAAAGCCTAAAGCAGTAATAGTTAAATAGTTTTTCATGGTTCTAACGCATCCAAATTCTAAAATACTCTTCCTCCCCTTCCGCATTATTGACACTGACTAAATAGGTCTTGCCAGGAGAAAGGGTTTTGACATCTAAGACAAACTTATTTGGGCCGACTGAAGTCGTTTGGGTATAGGATAGAGTTTCCCATACTTGGCTTTCATCATTATAAAACCTAAACTCTATAGACTCAGGAACCTTACGAGAAGGATATTGTAGGTAAAGTTTATTTTTTATTGGGCGGTAAAGATTTGCGTTCTGCTGCCAATCTAGTACAGCGTAGCTAATTGGACGAGTTGCAGGCGTTGGAATAAGTCCCCAATCAAGGTCCAAAGTTCCAGTGATCGTTTGGGCACTAAAACTTCCAATACTAAATGCAATTTCCCCATTTTGGGTAAACCTAAAATTAGGCTCTTCCGTACTAGCCCAAAATTGGCAGAGATAACAGCCTGGAGAACTGTAGACGTTAGTAATTTGATTACCAGTCAAAGAATTAATCTCTACCGAATTTGTATTCTCGACGAATTCAAAAACATTGATTTTTGAGATCCTTTGATAAGCGCTTGGAAATAAGACCGAACCGATTCCAAACAGATTACTATCTGGATGAAAGTAGGTATCCAAAATTTCCACTGAGTAACCGTCTCCGGCATCAATTGCAATAGGAGCACTTAATTCGAATAAAGAATCGGCTTGAATCCTATTGATGGAAATTTTGACTTCAGTTTCGTTGGTATTAGCATTTACATAGGGCCAAGCACTCAGGATCATATCATTTTTCAGACTGACATCCATAAAAATGGGGTGTTTAATTCCCATGTTGAAGCCAACATCCCCAGATAAGTTATATTGAGAAGAAAGATTGGTAAAATCTGTATCCATTGTCCGGATGGAAAAGAAGGGTGCATTAACAGTTGAGCCCGCTTCGTAGCGAGAAAACTCTCCCAAGATTAAACCATAGTTTGCATTCCACTCTAAATCAGCAAGAAGTCTTCTTTGGGAGGTAATCAAAGTAGGATCTGGATCCACAAATGGGATCCCAAAATCATTAGCTTGTCCAAGATTGCCTGTGCTTGGATCGACTTTGTTCATCCAAATTGTATCTGTACTTGCTCCTTGGATTGCACCATAAATAGTTCCGCTACTGTCAATACAAATATCAAAAGTGTTATAGGAGGAAGTAAAACTGTTAGAGATTAGCTCTTGGGTATTACTTTGGTAAGCCGAAAGAGACTCTCCAGAGGAATTCAGCACAGTATGCCACAAACCCTCTTCAGAATTTTTATCGGTGCTTAGTTGTAACCAGGCGACAACAATGTTACCTGTATTTTGGTCAATTTTTACTTTCGGATAACCAGGGTCAAAGACATCAAGAGTTGGTTCACCGCCTAATTTAAGTGGCCAGCTAGTGCCTTGAGGTGGTGCTAATAAATTGAAATTACTATCCAAAATGGCAAATAACATATCGACATCACCTCCTACATTCCGGTCTGGATCCTCTATCCACGCTACAGCTATTTCTCCAGTGGTTTCATTTTGATCGAATGCTGTACCCGCCCTTCTTACTCCCGCCCCAAATAATTGGCCAGCAGAAACCCAGCCTTCAGGAAGAAGGGAAGTATCAATAACGGTAATCTGAATCGGATCTGAGGAAAGCGAAACGCCATCCGCATATTCAGCGGCTGCATGAATTTGATGGGTACCCTCACCAAAAATATAGTTGTCAAGATTAAAGGGAGCAATTGAATCAAAGCCGATTAATATTCCATTTTCAAAGAAATTCACCTTTTCTAATGCGGCTCCCTTTACTTTGTCAGCATAAACATCTGATGCACCCAAAGGTACTCCATTAGCTACATCCTCTTCAGTTAGGCCATTGTAATGGTTATCAATTTTATCTCCCCCAAACCAAAGGAAAGGTTCAGCTCCGCCCACAAACTGGATTTTACCGATATCAATTGCAGCGGAATCAGGAAAACTATAGAAATAGGGAATTTGAATAAGCTGCATGGACGTAAAGTCTGCACTTGGGTATTCAGAAAGAGGAATGCTGGCTGTATACCATTGTCCTACAACTGTGTCTTCGGGGTTCATATAGTCACTAAACCGTTCTTTATGGCTGTATATAGCGACTTGGACATTATCCCAATCAATCCCCTGAGTTTGAGGTCTATATTGAAATTCGAGATGGGTATTTCCGCCCCCCGTTACGTCATAAGAAGCAGCAAAGTAGGAGCTAGGGTGATGCCCGATATTCAATGCTCTGAGGCCTCCTGGAGTAGAGACCCTAAAGTAGGTTGGACCTTCTAAACTATCTACACTAGCGACAAGGCCGATCGCTCTAGGCCCATAAAACTCACTACTGTCGGCGGGTTCAATGACATGCACAACGCGAGTACCGATAGAGTCTGCAATGACATTAATATGGACACCATCCGAAATATGCATGCTCCCATCAGCCATCTCAGCTATAGATTTTAGTTCATAGCTACCTACGTGAACATCCTGCCAATTCAATTCATAAGGATCGCTAGTGTCATACCCAATATTTTGGCCGTTCGCATAAAACTTCACCTTATTAATTAAGCCTGGAGAAGCGTACCCCTCTGTAAAAACCCCCAAATACATCAAATGCCCTGGTAAGGAGGGATCCCCATCGGCATAGCCATTATGACTAAATCCTGGCTTTGAGGGACCGAACCAGATAAAGTCTTGAGTACCACCAGTAAAGCGAATATCCTTTATGGCTAATCTAAAAGAATCGGCATCTTGTGTTCTTGCTATGTTTATGGAAGAAACTTTAGTTAAATCTGCGCTAGTATAATCCGCTAAAGGAATGGATATAGTGGTCCACGAATTTAAGGGGACAGGTTGGGAGGATAAATAATCATCATAAGGTTTTTGTTCCTCATGAAACCGAACAAATACTTTGTCCCATTCAATAGAATCTGTGATAGGCTTAAAAGTAAGCTCTAAATGCGTATTACCGTATTGATTAACGTCATACCTTGGTGAATGAAGGTGATCAGCATTATAACCAATATTGATATTTCTGTAACCTATCCCAGGGTTGATTACTTCAATAACATCGAATACCTCTCCAGTACGGACTTCGGCTTCCAGTTGAATGTCTGTTGGACCGTAGAAACTTGCATTGCTGGTTGGCTTTACAACTACAGTATGGATACTATCACCAGTTTGCGCCCAAAGATTTGCGTATAAGAGGCAACAAAATGCCCCTATGATCAAAGACTTTATTTTCATGGTGGTGTGGGGATTAAATGTTGGGGTATGCAAAATTCAAAGGTGGAATGGTGGTCCCATCCATAGTTTCAACAATAATATTCACTGACAAAGAGTTGCCGTAAATTTGTGCTAACGAAAATTTCCCAATGCGAATGACATAGGCTCCAGCTACGTGATTTATTTGTTGGCTAGGCCCTAAGGAAACTGTACCATTGGCATTAATTATTCCATCAAAAATTTCGCTTCCATCAGAGGAATCCTCAATTAGAATGGCAAAATCTTCGACTGCAATAGAGTCCGAAATATTGACTACGATTATCCCAAATTCTGTCAAGGCCGTAGAATCAGATATTGGGTATCCGGGGGGATAGGTAGAATTTCTTTCAAAAATCAGTTTCGCATCAGGGTTGCTTGTGCCCTGTGCATTCGACATAAGCTGAAGAAAAACTAAACAAATGATTAAAATAACTGCATTTAGGCATGGGGGTGCTGATCCCCACCTGAACAAGGTAGCGTGCATATGTGTCTTTCGTTAGTGTCTATTAAGCGTATGAGGTGATGTATCTAATTTTATGATTAGACACACCAATTAAATCCTAATTTGAGTTTAGCGATCACATAGTAGTGTATGTGATAATATGAATAAGTGTTTTCTTTTTTCTGATTGGAATAAAGGTATAGGATTTTTTTATGAGTGCAAGAAAAATTTTTATTCGATACTAAAAATATTCAGAGTAGAGGTGTTTTTATTTCCGGCTTGATCGATAGAAACAACCTTCCAAGCGTAATTTCCAATTTCACTAATCACTTCTGGATTCAGTTGCCAATTCTCAGTGTGACTTAAATCATAGTACTCATCTACAAGAATTAGTTGTTGACCCAACCTTTCAAATAAATAAATACTATCAGACACTGTTAACTGAATATTATCAATTGGTACGTCTTGACTCTCCCACTTGAGAGCAATGGGCTCGTTTGGGGAGAAGATTGATGAATCTGCAGGACCAATTATCAATGGTTGAAAGGGAATTGTTTGATCGACGAAAAAACGGTAGGTTTGAAAAGGGGAAGAAGAAGCTTCATTCTTAATCCTAATGCGCCAAGCATAAGCGCCTTCATTCAAGGAAACTTCTATTCGATTTCCCAATAATACACTATCAAGGATCACAGAGGGGTTGTCAAAGTCAGGTCTAACCATCTGTATTTCAAACGATTCTGCCTCATT
>CAZHOC010000441.1:0-5354 GCA_964534295.1 uncultured Bacteroidia bacterium
TGAGCAAGCAGCTAAAGATGCTTCTATCTATCAGAGCATAGCTGATTTCCCTGAAGGTTTTGATACCCTAGTCGGGGAACGCGGAACTACCTTGTCCGGAGGACAAAAGCAACGTACCGCTATTGCAAGAGCCTGGATACGCCAGCCAAAAATATTGATCCTCGATGATGTCTTATCTGCCGTTGATACTACTACGGAAGAGACCATCCTAAGTAACTTACGTACCTATCGCAGAGAGCATCCTGAAACAGCTGTAATCATGGTGGCCCACCGTATTACCTGTGTACAAGATGCCGATTTGATCATTGTCTTAGAGGATGGCCGTATAACGGAACGCGGCAATCATGAAAGCTTGATTGCCAATAATGGATATTACGCTCGTATATTCGAAAAACAACTGCTTGAAGAGGTCCAATAGCTAAGAGGTGCCCAAAAATTGAGGTCTTAGTCTGTACCATTTAAGCCTAAGCATCGTTTATAAAGACGTGAGAAAGCTCTTCTTGATCGGCTTACTTAGTTTTTGTGGCACCTATCTGGTGGCACAAAATCCACTTCGTCAAGTTGAAAATACTGCCTTTCAAAAAGGAGAGTTTCTTAAATATCGCATCCATTACGGCATCATAACGGCTGGATACGCCACTCTCAGTGTTAAGCCCAAGACCTATTACGTTCAAAATCGACCTTGCCATCACATTGTGATGCGAGGTTTTACCCATTCAGGTTTTGATTGGTTTTACAAAGTGAGGGATGTCTATGAGACCTATTTTGATGAGAGTGCTTTAGTGCCTTGGCGTTTTAATAGACATATAGTGGAGGGTGGCTACGAAAGCTATACAGAAACCCATTTCAACCATTACCAGAGATCAGCGACCTATATCAACCAGAAGAAGGAAGAGATAGAGTATGAAGTGCCAGCCAATATTCAAGATGTCATTTCCGCTTACTACTTTGCTCGCACCTTTTACGATCACAAGGTCTTAAAGGCCGGAGATAAAATATCGCTCCGCAATTTCCTCGATCAAAAGACCTTTGGCCTGGAAGCGGTCATGCTTCAACGAGAGGTGATAGAGGTAGAAGGCAAAGAATTTAAAGCGATCAAGTTTAAACTGCTGATAGATGAATCCGGCATGGTCACGGATGGGAGTACCATCGTATTCTGGATTTCTGATGACTATAATAAGGTACCATTACGTATCGAATCAGAATTGATGATCGGCTCTCTCCGAGCTGATTTAATCGATTGGAAACAATTACTTTACCCCCTTGGTATTGCGGAAGAGCAAAATTAGACGTAAAATATACAAACGTTCAATCAAAAACGCCCTTCCTCCTCCATGCAAAAAAACATCTTGATCACCGGCGCTACTTCCGGAATTGGCAAAGCTGCTGCTCTAGAACTAGCTAAACAAGGACACAAAATCTTATTCAATTCTCGCAATCCTATGCGAGGTGAAAAAGTACGAGATGAACTGATCAGTGCCTCTGGCAACGATCAAATCTCTATGCTACCCGCTGACTTAGCTTCTTTCAAACAGATCAAAGCGTTCGCCGAAGGCGCACAAAAAAAGATGCCCGTAATCGATGTGCTGATCAATAATGCTGGCATGTTTGCCAATAAGCAGCGCTTGACTGAGGATGAGTTTGATGAAATGCTTGCAGTCAATCATCTAGCCCCCTTTTTGCTAACGGGTCTATTGCTTGATAATCTCGAGCAGAGTGAGGCAGCCCGTATCATCAATGTGGCTTCCACGGTACACAAGAGTGGCAATATCCATTTTGACGATATGAATGGTGAGAAGGAGTACAAACCACTCAAGCGTTATGGCGATAGCAAATTGATGAACATCCTGTTCACGCGTCATCTCGCCAAAAAACTTGCGGACACTCCCATTACCGTAAATTCACTGCACCCAGGAATGGTCGGCACGAATGTCGCCCGCGAATTTCCCGCATGGCTGAGAACCATCTTTGATTGGTTTGCTATTAGCCCCGAAAAAGGAGCAAAAACTACTATCTATCTCGCTACCCAAGCCGAAGGCGGAGAGATATCAGGTGAATATTTTGAAAAATCAAAGATTAGTAAGACCTCGGCAACCGCCAAAGATGCTGATCTTGCCGCTCGCCTTTGGGCATGGAGCGAAGAAGCTACTGGTATCAGTTATTAAGGCTTATTGGAAAGGCCGGACTTGCTTGATATAAATCTTGCGGGGACTAACATCTGAGTCCACCTTAAATTCGATGTCTAAGCCAAAATCGATAAAAGGGCAATTGCATGAATGAGGAATATTGCTATAAAAATATTCCTTGATCATCATGCAGTACTCCCCCAATTCTTCTAGCTCCGCATCGCTCATCACACGACTACCATTGAGCTCTGGCACATTGGAAAGCGTTAAGTATTCGGGCGTAAACTTTTGATCTGGGTTGAGGGACCAAGCGAATAACATGATTTGGTCATGCAAGATGCCCGGTTCTGGATAGACGATACTGTATTCTTTGAATTGAACATTGATGATGAAACCCGGATTTTCATTGTACAGATTTCGCGTAATCAATACTCCATTGGCATCTTCCTGAGGGAAGGAGCGATGGACCAATATCCCCATGGCGCAGGATCGATGATCGATCTTAAAGTATGAGCGTTCGTCGAAGGCGCGCCAATTCCAAAGACTGGCCCAAACCTTACGGATCGCATTTTCTATGGTCTTTTGATCATGTCCTTTTTTAGCAGAATAGGAGTCATAAAGCCCTGCCCCTGAGAAAAATGCCAAATCTTCAGCATTAGTAGAGGAGCGGAAGCGGAAGGCGGGGAATTGGGCAAAATCTCCTATCCAATTGCGAACTATGCCCACCAGCACGGGATTAATCGGAGCATTACGGATGCTATCTCTTAGGGCGTCCAGCATTTGCCTCCTAATGCCTTGATCGCTATTGAAAAGCGGATCAGTGAGCATCTGCTCGATGTAAATGTCTAAACCTGCATTTTGAATATGCTGCTCGTAATAGTGAAAAGGGATGGCAAAGGATTGCTCCGGTACCGGAACGCTTAAACCTTCCTCATTAATTTTGAGGAGTTCTGCAAAGTTGGCTGCTTTACCCCCAATTCGATCTACCCAGCGATGAGTAGCTTGCTTGAGGTCTACTAGACCGCTCAATTGGGTGTTTTTGGCTAAAATGGTGGTGGTTTGGGGTTCTTTCTGGGCCCAGAACGCCTCTGCTTCGGCGAGACTCGCTTTACGAATAATAAATGAATCTGATTGTACCTTGAGATAGACCAATTCTCCAAGGAGGGCATTTAATTTAGGACTATCCCAAGCATCTCTTAGGGCCATGTTAGGCGTTCCACGACTGTGGCTCAAAACATTGATATGACTTAAAGGCGTTTGAAATTCAGTGGTAATGATGCCCGCTACCACCGAAACCTCATTGGGAATCCCGTCCAGTAAAACGATATCCCTACGACTTAGGTAGGTATTGGCTAAGTCTGAGACTTGGACCTTATTTAGGTAGCCATAGTTTTGCTCCAAATTTAAGGCCTGATAGTTTTGACCTTGATACAAGTCTTCAGAGCTGATTTTGGGCACCCCCACGCAATCATCCCAATCAATTTTATTGGAGAAGAAAACGAGTTTGTCTCCGAAGAAGGAGGTTTCAATTAATTTATCATAGAGGATTTTGAGATTCTCACAGCTCATTTCATTGATGGCTACGAGTTGGAGGACATATTTATCAATCTTCTCGTAATAGTTTAGGTTGGCGGGATAGAGGTAGCGCTGTGGGTTGTCTCGATATTGAGTTTGATTAAAGATAGCGTTGCCTTGGCGGAAGCCCAGATGAATGGCCGCAAATTGTGAGTGATATTGATAAGCCTTGGTATTCATATAATACATCAGCCCATCTTCACTATTGTAGATGACCTTGACCGCTTTGACACTGCCAAGATTACTCCTTGAAGGCAAACTACTCAAGACCTCATAAGCGATAGGGTCAATCAATTCATTGAGAAAGTGTAAATCATCAAAATCACCTTTCAGCAATTGGATCTTTAGTATGGTGTCTTGGGGATAAAGCAGGATTTCACGGGGATAATAGCCTTCTGCTTCAATATAGAGGGTATCCAAGGGCAACCTTTCTGTACTTTTTTGATAGCGTAACTGGCGACCTTTTGGCTCTGCGATAAAGGTTTGGACTCCGTCGGAGTAAAGCTTGAAGGCATATTGCTGGCCCTCGCGCTCGATTTGTAAGATATATAGGCCTTGAACTTGGCTGGGAAGTAAAAATTGTCCGGCATTGCTTTGGTCTGCCAATAGGCTGCGACCATCTAAGCTGCTGAGCCGAAAGCTAAGCGTGGCAGCATCCTCCCAGATCACTGCATTATGAAAAAAGTGAAAGCCTAATTTGTTAGAGGCTTGAGGATTACTTTGCGCTAGTTGGATTAAGAAATCGCCGGAAGCATTGCTGGCAACGCTTATTCCCTGACTCTTCAAGCTGATGCTTGCTTGTGGAATCTTTTGTCCACTAATCAGATCCTGCAGGGAACCGCTCATGTAAATCTGAGCACCTAGCGATAGTGGGAGGCTAAGGAGCCATAAAAAGAAGATGGATGCAAAGCGATTCAAGGGCATAGGTGCTTGAGCGAGGGTTCTTCTACTTGACGGACAATGAAATCGAGATGCTGCATGAAAATTTAGCCTCACAATAAGGTCTCAAATGGTAATTTGAGACGATTGGAGAGTCAGAAGGCCCTTTCTTGCTTCAAATCCTCAAAATTATGCTTAAATCATTCAAAACTACAGTTCGTTCATTTTTACCTGTTTTAGGACTTGGCATTCTTGCTTTGAGCCTTATGGCGATGGGCCAAATCAAATCCAATCTGACCATTCCTGCGAAGCAAGCCTTTGAACTTGGAGGGCAGAGCAATCGTGGCTATAAAGTCAAAGCCAACAATCGCGGTGTACAAGTAGTAAAGGTCTTTACCCTCAATGCTGAAGAAGAGCGCGTTTTCCAAGGAGAAGTCAAACCCGGTGAGACCCAAGTCTTCAAAATTCCCGCCAAAACCAGTACAGTGCTTGTCAATGAGTCTATGTTTCCTGCCAAGATTTTTGCCACCATCACTGGGGATACGGATCTAGGTATGAGTTATTTCAAAGTCAAAGAGTGGGAGGATCAGGAGTAGGGCCGCTGCGCGGAACGCTTATGTTATGATTGAATTTTTGATTTATTGAATTACTGAATCAAGTACTCAAGGCCTCTTTTGACTTAACTCTGCTCGAATCTCTGCATGTTTTTTAGGGCTCAGGCGATAGGTCCACATACTGAGAAGGGCGATCAGTAAGAAAAAGGCAGGCAATAAA
>CAZHOC010000442.1:0-5344 GCA_964534295.1 uncultured Bacteroidia bacterium
ACCTACACTTTAGATAGCACTGAGCTGCCGAGCATTGGCCAAGGGGCTCGTCGTCGCCTCCTCAAAAACACTTTTAAGGCATTACTACTTCATCGCGATTTTGACGGTTCATATCGAGCATTCGCCAAGCTCGGTAAAGGAGATCGACGCGCTGTCATCATGCATGCCATCAACAAAATCTTTGGCCGAAAACCTAAATAGACAAAGCAGACATGCAAAAAACACCTTTTCCAAAATACTTGCATTGGCTCTTGATCCTTGTCCTTTTTAGTCTCAACGCCTGTACGCCACAATGGCTGTTTCAACCCAAGGAATTGGGCTATACTGGTCCTGAAACCGTTATGGTTGAGCCATATGAGCATATTCTGCAACCCAGCGATAAAATCATTTTGAGCGTGTGGGGACATGACGAGCTTGGCGTAGGTTCCGCTTTCAGTGTCTTTAGCTCCACCCTCGAACAAGGAAAATACATTTCGATTGATGCCAGGGGAGAAATCACGCTTCCTCTCATTGGAGAGGTGAAAATATCGGAATTAAGTGCTCGTGAGGCAGATCTATATCTGACCTCATTATTCTCCAAATACCTAAAAGACCCGATTGTCTATCTCCGCATTTTGAGTTTGGAGGTAACCATCATTGGAGAAATCAACACTCCCGCAAACTACCAATTAGATAAGGAGCCTTTTTCCTTGATAGAGCTGATTGGGGAGGCCGGAGGTTTTACGGATTATGCTGACCGTTCTAAAATTCGGATTCTCCGAACGCATCCAGACGGCAGTTTAGAAGAACTGTACTTCGATCTTACTGACAGAGATGTATTGTTTGTCAAAGACCTGAGTTTACGGAGTCGAGATGTGATTTACGTGCCTGAGCGTAGGGCTAAGGCCTTTGAACAGACGGTCTCTGGCAAAATTGTACCTATTGTTGGTGCAATCGGTAGTGTCGCCCTCATCATGTCTATCGTCAACAGTATCAATGGCGGATGAATGACAGTCTTGACATAAAAAGGGTCTTTGGCCCCATTGTTAAGTACTTCTGGCTAGTTACTCTAGCCGTCTTATTCGGTATTGCCTATGGCCAGCGAGAAGCCAAACACATGCTACGGGTTTATGAGTCTCGGGCCACCATCAAGCTTAATGACCAACACACCGCCCTCACCAAATTTCTAGAGCATATCGAGGCCTTTTCCGTGATTGGTAAATACACTGTTGAGCTGGAGGTAATGCGTTCTGATCGGATTTTACAGATGGCCATCGAACTGATGGATCTGCCTATCAGTTTTTACCGATACGCTGATGGTAATTGGCGTGATCAATATCCGGCTACTCTTTTTCAGATTGATGGAGAAGCGCGTTTTGAGGATCAAAAAATCACCCTTGAAGTCCTCGATAGTACTCAGTTTAGACTCATGTTGCCAGATGGTACTGAGTTTTTGGGCGCCCTCGGCGAACGCTTATCTCTACCCCAAGGTGATCTCAGTATCCAACTAAATCAGGCCTACTTAGCGCTTTGGCGTCCCGCCGAACGCTTTGCCTTTACCTTCAATAGCTTAGAGGGGCAAATGGAAGATTTTGGCAATGGGGAAGACTTATTGATTCGTCTGCAAGACGAGAAAGTCGCCATCGTCAACTTCTATACCTGGGACGAAAGTGCCCAGCGCGCTGCTGATTTCGCCAATGCTCTCGCGAAAGCTTATCTAAATGATTTTCGCGAAACCAAAGCTATCAATGCGCAACGCAGTCAAAATCTGCTCATAGCTGAGATGCAAGATGCCTATCAAAAGGTACAAATAGCCGAAAGAGAATTACTGGATTATCAAAAAGCTAATCAAATCGAAAACTATGCTCCCGTGCTGAGTGAGCGGCTCGATCAATTGGGTATATTGATTCAACAGGAGATGTTTTTATCATTAGAAAACAAAGGCCTGCAACGCATTGAAGAAGCTTTTCAAAGCGATACCACTCTACTAGATCCAGGCCTAACTTATGATGTAATCAACTCAGAGACCTACCTCAATGGTGTTCGTCGCTTGCGAGCCTTGGCTCTAACTCGCACTAGACTAAAACGAATCTATCAGGACAATCATCCTGAGCTAGACGTCCTAGATCGCCAAATCATAAATCTAAGGCATCGCATTGGCCTGAGCGTACAAAATACGCTAAACACCAATCAAAGAAAGATCAAGCAGTACCAAGCAGAAAATCGGCGAGTTCGATCTTTGATTGATCAAATCCCAGGGACAGCTAGAGAATGGATCCAATTGCAACGCAATCTCAAGGCAGCCGAAGCTCGCTACGAAAATCTCTTAGAAAAAAAGGCGGAGGCTGATATCTCCACCGCCTCTGAAGAAACTTTTCATACACTATTGGAAGAGGCGATTCCTGCTCACACTTTTCTCAAACCCAATCCTGAAATTCGAATGGGGGTAACGGGCCTAAGTTTTGGTCTTTTGTGTTGCTTTGCTATCCATCTCTTTTTGGTGCTAAGTGGGCGCGTTTGGCGTCTTTCTGATTTAGTAGTGCATACTCATCTTCCCTTACTCGCCCAACAAAATTTCCTGTCCCCTCAGGCAAATCTGATTAGCGCCGAAGCGGTCAACCTCGCCATGAAAATCCAATTGGATTCCATGCAGACCTCCTTAATTGGGGTTTTTTCGGCCAGTTACCGGGAAAATAGCTCATTGTTCATTTTCAATCTCGCTAAAGCTTTAAGCGCGATTGATAAGCGAGTGATAGTAGTAGATGCAGACCTATTTGTTTCCCAACTTACCAAAAAGTGGGGGTTCGAGGGACTGCCTGGCATCAAAGAAATGGTGCGGGAGGAAGCCCATTATCAGGCCTTCATACTTGAGACTGATTTAGACAATGTAGATTTTATCTCCACAGGGAGTAGTAGGCACTATATCCCTTCTGAAATACTCCATCATCAACATCTTGGAGATGAGCTGCTACGAATGTTTGAGGTCTATGACTATGTGCTGCTCAATGTCCCTTCTCTTAAGCAAGGGCAAGAAGCTTGGCCTTTATTAAAGCGCTGCGACCGCTGCTTACTTCCTGTTCAAAAGGGGCGTACTGCTCGTAGAGTCTTAGGGCAATGGGAACGCCTGCTAGCTCTGCATCAAGTAGATAATGCAGAGCTAGTTTATCTCGCGCCCTCCCGCAAAGAACACAATTATTTTACGCTAGAAAGTCATTCTTAATGAAGATCATCCGTCTATTTCTCAACAGCGACCTTAGTACCAAAATTACCCTACTCGATCAATTGATCGTTAGTGGGTGTAACTTTTTGTTAGGGATCCTACTAACCCGCTGGTTGGGATTGGATGAATATGGTGTCTTTGCTTTGGCATGGATGGGCCTACTATTAGCGAGCAATCTGCAACTCAACTTTGTGCTTAAACCCCTCATGACCTTCGGGCCAAAGATAGAGCAGGAAATCCAAGCTCAATATTATGCCGCTACGCAATGGCTAAATACTTTATTTGTGGGCTTGCTGGGAGCTATAGGTTTTGTCCTAGTATTGGGAGCTGATCATTGGTTCCCGGAGTGGGGGATAGGCTCTTTATTTCCGCTTTTGCCTTTGGCAGTGATCGCCTTTTTGACCCAAGAGTACTATCGACGCCTGTTTTTTGTCAAAGGAGAAGCCTTTCGCTCCCTCATTATGGACGGGATTGCCTATGGGGGTATGATCTTGGGGACTATTGGTCTTTTCCTCTTCGAGGAACTCTCAGTCGCATCTGCCTATGGGATCGTCATGGGTAGTTTTAGCCTTAGCTTTGGCTTAGGGATATTTTGGGCCAGGCATCATTTACAATCAGATTGGACAGCTTTTAAGGATGTTTTATTTAAGCATTGGCGCTTTAGTAGCTGGCTGGTGGGTACCGCGATGTTGCAATTCTTTGGAAGCAACTTCTTCTTGGTGGCGGCAGGGAGTATTGTGGGCTCTGCTGGGGTAGGGGCTTTACGCATTGCCCAAAACTTGATGGGCTTAACCCATATCCTTTTCCAAGCCATGGAAAATACCGTCCCGATCAAAGCTTCTACTGCCTTAATGCGAGACGGTATCAAAGGGATGTTACATTATCTCAAACTAGTCAGCCTTAAAAGCGGCTTATTGATTGGTTTGATTTTACTTTCTGTGGCTTTGGCTGCCGAACCACTTTTGACGCTAGTTTATGGCGCGGAGTTTCAAGCCCAAAGCTATTTGCTAATTGGCTATTGCGTGTTTTATGCCACACTTTTTCCTGGCTATCCCCTGCGATATGCCTTACGATCTTTAGAGTTTACCCGCCCTATTTTTATCGCCTATATCATCAGCACTGCCTTTAGTTTATTGGCTGCTTATCCGATGGTACGGCGTTGGGATTTGATGGGGGTTGTCTATGGCCTTATCATCACTCAACTCTTGATGCAGGCATGTTATGCATGGATGCTAAGTCAGCGCGTTCGGCAAAGCCGCTAGTCCTGAACAGACTCTACCACCTCCTTGATCGAAACTCCATCCATAATCACATCCTCTAAGGCGGTCTCACCCTCTCTTACCATGACCAAGGCATAGGTCAATTGGGAGCTATCCCTATTGGCTCGACGATGGGCAAGCTCCGCTTCATAAGCCTTAGACTCCTCCATATAGTACTTGTCAAAGGGGAAATGAAGGCTTACGATCTGCCGGCTTTTGTTTTTGTAATCTATTTCTGCCTTGAAATAGTCAACTCCTGCTTCAGGTTTAAATTCCTGTAGACCAATTACTTTAGCGAGTCCATTTTCATCTTCTCCTAGGAGAACGTTTATCTTTCCTCGGCTAGGTATGGCATCCCAATCTTCGGGGCTATAATCTTCAGCCGTAAAGCGTAAGGTGATATACTTACCTCTAAATGGATCATTAGGATCTACTGGCGCGGTCTCAAAACGATAAGCTTTGCCTTGGGTAATCGTCTTTTGCTGCTGCCAAATCATATTGGCAGGTATGTATAGTTGGACCAGTGCTAGCAGCACAAAAAGTCCGATTTTAATCGATTTATACTGCATCTTGTTTACGTTTTTTAATCATGAGATAATTGGCGGTGAAGAAACTTATACCGACGACAACGAACATGATGCCTCGTATCACGAAACTAATTTCTTGATCGAAAAAGCGAGCCACAATCAAGGAGGTGATGATCAAAAGACCATAGTTTAAGATACCTAGATGGTCTCTCCTCGCCCCTTCTAATATGGTGAAAAGGCCAGTGCCTAAAATGATGATACTAATCAGAATCCGGGAAGCTAGCGGGGCTTGGAAGCCCAGCAAGAAGACCAAGAGAACTAACAAGAATACAATTTCCAATGGTCTTATCTCGCGCCAA
>CAZHOC010000443.1:0-5324 GCA_964534295.1 uncultured Bacteroidia bacterium
CTTGAGGGCTTTAATCGCTTGCAGATATAAATCTTCCTTAGCCTGCGTAGCTTCAAAGCTGCGCATGATCTGCAAAAAGGCTTTGCCACCGTCGTCGTGTTTTAATAAACGCACATAGGCCGCGCCTTCTGACTGCGGCAAGGAGGCCTTGTCCTCTACGCCTTGTAGATACATCAGCGGCGCAAAAATCGCTGGTTGCATACTCGCTAGGTACAATTCACCAATGCCTCGCCACTCAAAAGGACGCATGGACCAGGGCTTTTTAAACTTAGCCAAGCCTGCGATCAAAGTGTTGAGAATGGTCAACGATAGAATGCGTTCAGGATGAGCAGCGACTAATTCCATGCCCACCGGTCCGCCAATATCGTGAATGACCAGGTGATATTTTTCCAAGCCCAAGGCTTCGGTAGCCTTAACGGACCACCTTCCTAAACCCGTCCAGCTGTAATCAAATTGCTTAGGTTTATCAGCCAGGCCCATACCCGGTAGATCAAAAGCAATGCCTTTGAATGAGCGTTCGGCCAGCGCCGGCAGCATCTTACGATACAAATAAGCCGAAGAAGGCACCCCATGCATACAAACGACTGGCTCTCCTTCGCCTTCCTCTCTCACAAAACTTTGGATGCCATCTGCGCTGAAAAATCTTCCTGCTTTGCGATGGGCTGCGATATGTTCTTTGGCGCTGGGCATTTTGTTTTTGAAGCTAAGGAAAATTCCTGTCCTTTTTTGGGGCTACTCCCGAAAGCTTTCGGGACGCGGAACGCTTATGTCCAAGATCCCGGCTCTCGGCTTGGATGACTACTTGATTTGTATAAGACACCCCATGGTCATCCTGGAAATGTGAAGCATGAACATTATCCGGGATCTTTGAATCATCACCGCTACGCGGAACGCTTATGTCCCCTGATGCCATGCGTCTAAAATTGTCTAAAGAATAGCCTACTTCTTAGGAAAATTCAAAAATAAGACCCGTCCCAAAAGGAGGTCCATTTCATTATGGATGGGTGCGATCTTTTTGATCTTGGTAAACAGCCAAAGAAAAGGTCTGTAAATCAATAACCAACGAGAGGATTTTTGCTTTTTATCGATGCCATAGCTCGCCGTTTCAAAGCCAGACTTGATACCCCAATAATTGAATTGGTCGATCGTTAAGGCAGCAGTATGCTGTAAACCGTCATAGTTTTGGCGATCCAAAGGCTCGAATGTGTAAAAGAAGCCACTAAAGAAGAAGCGAAAGCGAGACTTCATCGACAAAATGTTGGGCGTGGAGATATACAGCATCCCGCCGGGCTTGAGGACTCGAAAAGCTTCTTTAAAAAAGGTCTCATGATTGCTGATGTGTTCCATCACCTCAATTGCAATCACCGCATCAAAACTTGCGTCAGGGTAGGGGAGGCCATCGGTGATATCGGCTTTGGTACATTCAATCTCCTTAAAATGGAAGTACTCAGGGTAGAGATCACAGGCTGCAATTTCATAACCTTTGTCATGCAAGGTCTTGGCAAAAGCACCGTGGCCAGCGCCCACGTCTAAAACTTTAGCCTTGCGGCCAGCTTCCTTCTGTTCAAAATAAGGTAGGAATCGACTATGGATTCCTGGCATGGCGATGGGTTTGATTTCCTCCATGAGGCGAAGTTAAGTAAGAAGTGGAAATAATCCTGATGTTCAGTACTCGGGGGCGTATGCAATTCGCCCCTACAAATAGCTTACTGTAGGTGCGCGCATGCATGCCGTACCTTGAGATTAAGCGTTCTGCGAAGCAGTAATCCAAAGCCCAATCGCTGTCTTACTACTAAATACAAGCTACTTTATACTCCCAAAAGCTAGGCAGGCTCCTTGGCCACAATAATCACCCCTTCGGTATAGCTATAGCCGTATCCGTAGCCAAAGCCGCCTCCGCCTTTTTTGCGTTTGCCCATGATTTTGTATTCCCAGTCGTAATTACCGGAGGTGATAGGGGTAATGGATTCAACTTCCAATCCTTCTGCTTCAATTTCTGCGATGGTATCGGCGATGTCTTCGGCGAGGCGTTTGATATCGATTTTAGATTGGGAGAATCCTGTCTGCTCCCAGCGTTTTTCCTTGCGCATCACCTCTTTAGTGCCGCCAAAAAGACGCTTTTTTACCTCTCCAGTAGGAACTTTGACCACTTTTTCTTCTCCGATGGGGACCCCGTGACTTTGGATAAAATACACCTTACTCATGGCTAGGCATTGAATTGAAAGATTTGCTTGAGCAGCACCCACTTCTCGCCTTGGGTGGCAAAAGGTAAGCGTTGCTGGTATTGGTCCATCAGCGCCTCCCACTCTTGGACTTTTTGATTGCTCTCGTCCATCTGAGCTTTGTGAGCAAAACTAAACTCATCACTAACGACCATTACCATAAATAAACGGTTGCCTGCTCGAAAAATTTGCATCTCCAATACGCCTGCTTCTCGGATACTATCTTCTACGGCTGGCCAAACGCGCTCTGCTTGGTGCCAGGCTTCGTATTCCGCAATCAGCTTGGGATCATCTTTGAGGTCGCAGGCTAGATAATAGGTAGTAGGCATAAGGAAGTTCGTGTATGTAGTATTAAGTAGAGAGTATTAAGTATTTAGTAGTCAGACGGTCATTGAAAGGAGTAAAATTATGGCAGTAGAGCTTTTATTTATGCCTGATAACAGCTGTTGCTGTACTTTATACTTTTATCTATCTACTTCTAGAGTCTGTCGTTCCGCGAAGCGGCCGTACAAACTTACAATCAAAAAGCAAACTAGCGGTACATAGAAGGAAAATTTAATACTACCAGTGCTATCGGAGATCAAACCTTGAATTCCTGTGAGGACGGCTCCACCCAAAATTGCCATCACCAAGCCAGAACCTCCCAACTGAGTATCCTCGCCTAAGCCTTTGAGCCCGAGACCATAAATAGTCGGGAACATGAGGGACATGCAGGCTGATATACCTACCAAAGAATAAACTCCCAAGCTTCCACTGCCCCAGATTGCCCCTAAAGTCAAAACGATGGCCAAAGCAGCTAGAATCGATAATAAACGAGCCGGTTTGATGAAGCGCATCAGGAAAGTACAGATAAAGCGTGAAGCTAGAAAAAGCACCAAGGAGGCGATATAATAGCTTGCAGCGGCTTCCTCATCCACGCTCAACTCGCGCATGACGTAACGGATGGTAAATGACCAGATACAAATCTGGGCGCCCACATAAAAAAACTGAGCCACTACCGCCATGACATAATTTTTGTTGCGGGTTAGTCGCCCCAGCGAACGCTTAAAATTAAAGGCTTCGCTATCGTCAGAAGCTTTAGGCATCTTGGTAAAAGCGATCATCAGCCAGAGCACAAATAGCACTGCGGCCACACCGACATAAGGCCCCATGACGGCACTCAGCTCTTCGGCTTGGATATTGGCAAGTTGTTCGGCCGGCATAGCCGAACGCTCTTCCTCTGTAGCAGGATTGAGATTGGAGAGGATAAATAATTGACTGAGCACTACGCCCGTGATCGAACCCACTGGATTGAAAGATTGGGCGAGATTAAGGCGCTGGGTACCGCTTTCCTCTGGCCCCATGGCTACGATATAGGGATTGGCTGAGGTTTCTAAGAAGGATAATCCGCCCGCTAGGATGTAAAGGGCGGCTAAAAAATGCCCGTAGACCATTGTTTGGCTGGCGGGATAAAAGAGCAAAGCGCCGCCTATAAACATACCTAAACCCAGAAGGACGCCCGTTTTGTAGGAATATCGTTTGACCAATAATGCCGCTGGAATCGCAAAGCAAAAGTAAGCCCCATAAAATGCATACTGTACAAAGGTCGTCTGGAAATCAGACATGCTCATGATCTTCTTAAAGGCTGCCAATAAGGTGTCGGTCATATTATTGGCGATCCCCCAAGCTAGGAACATAGAGGTAATGAGGATAAAGGCCAATAAGTATTGACGCGGGATAAGAGCTTTCTTTTCCATAGAAGTAGTAGCTAAAAGAGGCGTTTTGGCACAAATCTGAAAACAAAATTGAGCCTTAAGAGTGGTCTTAGTTCAGACAAAAGATAAAGACTAATTAACAGATATCACGCATAAATGGAAAAACTAAGCTTAGCGCTCGATTGGACGCCCAATATCAACCACATTGGCTTTTTTGTCGCCCAAGAAAAAGGCTTTTATGAGGAACACGGTCTAGCTGTCGAGATCACAGATCCTTCCCTCGATAACTATTCCATCACGCCTGCCAAGAAAGTAGAGCTGGGCGAGGCGGATTTTGCCCTTTGCCCCACAGAAAGTGTGATTAGTTATCGGACCAAAAGTCAGCCTTTTGATATGATTGCGATAGCGGCGGTGCTTCAATATGATCTAAGCGCCATTGTCGTCAAAGCGGATGCTGGGATTGATTCCCCCAAAGATTTGGATGGCAAGCTTTATAGCTCCTACAAGGCTAGATACGAAGATGCTATCGTGATGGAAATGATCAAAAACGATGGCGGGTCAGGTGATTTAAAACTAAGTTATCCAGCCAAGCTGGGTATCTGGAATACCTTATTGCAGGGAGAAGCCGATGCGACTTGGATCTTTTTGAACTGGGAAGGCGTCTCGACCAAGAACTTGGGGACCGCGCTTAAGTATTTCAAAATGCGAGACTATCAGATTCCGTATTCTTATTCTCCTGTTATCGCTGCTTCGGAAGCAAAGCTAAGAGAGAAACTGGCTCAATATCAGGCCTTTCTGCAGGCCAGCAAAAAGGGTTTTCTTTATTGCCAAAGCGCTCCAGAAGAATCCATCGATATTTTGAAAAAGTTTGTGCCTGAGCACGAGCAAGAGATTGATCTCAAAGAAGCCTTGGCCGTTTCTTTGCCCGCTTTTGGCAATGAGGAGACTTGGGGCCATATTGATCCAAAGGTCATTCGTAGCTTTTTGGATTGGATCGTAGCCAAAGGCTTAGAAACAAAAGCCATTAGTGCGGATGAGATATTTACCCAAAAAGCTTTTTAAAAGCTGATTAAGCTTGCGGGTTTAAATTATCTTCTAGGGAAAGCATAACGCTATATCCTTCTATCTAGATGCACATAACCGCCATCCACATAATAAAACTGCCCCGTAGTGTGGCTTGCTTTATCAGATAGCAAAAAAAGCACCGTATTGGCGATTTCCTCAGGCGTAGTCATGCGGTTTTGATAGGGGATTTTATTCGCGATAGCTTGCTCGGCCGCCGCAGGATCATCGTAATGCGTATCTAACCATTGTCGATACAGCGGCGTCATCACTTCGGCTGGGAGGATGGCGTTGACTCTCACGGAGTCTTTGAGAAAGGCTACGGCCCATTCGCGAGTAAGGCCTA
>CAZHOC010000444.1:0-5321 GCA_964534295.1 uncultured Bacteroidia bacterium
TTGGTTGACGCATCAGAGACCGTACAAAAGCGCAAGAAGAAGTTGTGCGCCAAGATTTTGGGGATCAGTATGCAGATGAATTGACCCAAGGAATTCAAGATGGAAGTATTAGCACCATAGAAGCCTTAGACGATGTTGCCACCAGAGTTGACCAGTTAGCCTCAGAGGGGGAGAATGTTCAACCAATCATCAGCAACCTGTTTGGAGGCGCTGGAGAAGATGCAGCACAGAACTTTATTAGAAGCCTTGCAGGGGTATCTGATGGTCTATCGAATAATCTTGACTTAGGTAATGAGTATATCCGGCAACAAGTTGAAAGTTTGGAAGCCAATGAAGCCCTTGCCTCGGCTCAGGAACAGCTCACCAGTAGGATAAGTGGTACCAATAGTCAGTTTGGGATCTATGTCACCCAAGCAAAGACGTTTATTTTTGAGATTCTTACTGACTTTATTGATTTCCTAACGACCATCGGCCCAAGATTAGACATCTTGGCAGTAAGGTTTAAGCAGTTTGGCAACTTTGCTGTTAACACATTTCTAGACATCATTTCTTTTGGTCTAAAACCATTGATTGAGGCTGTTGGAGGTATTGACTTAGACGTAGAAATATTTGATGCAGATAAGCTTCAAGGGGATCTTGATGCAGCAAACCAAGCCATCACTGATAAACTGGCGGCTGATGAGAGAATTCGTCAAGAGAAGATCTTATCGGAGCAAAAGAAGGGAGAGCAAGACCGACAACGGAGCAATAAAAACTTTCAAAAAGGCTTGACCGAGCAGGAAAGGAAAGAAGCAGAGGAGCGAGCGAAGGTCATTGCTGAAGCTCAAAGGCAAATTGAAGACCTTCGCCTTCAGGCAATGCAAGAAGGGCTCGATAAAGAACTAGCCATGATACGGGTGCAGTATCAACGACGTATTGAGGTCCTGAAAGGGAATGAACAGCAGATAGCTGAGCAAAGGGAATTGTTGATAGAATCTCAAGGGAGAGCAGAACAAGCAATTCGTAATAAGTACCGAAAGCAGGAAGAGGACGAGAGGGAAAAAGCAGCAGATAAAGCTGAAGCTGATCTTAAGGCCCAATTTGATCGTGAACTTGCGGCGTTGGAATCGCAAGCTGAGACGAGAGCACTGAAGGCAACTCAAGAGGCGATTTCTGGTCTAGGGGGTGGATTAGATCCTGTTGAGGTAGAGGAACGCGTCCAAGCGCGCTTGTTAGCTTCAGAGCAAACTTTTCTTGAAGAGAAGCTCGCACTCTATGAAGAATATGGTCTTGATGCAACATCAGTCCAACAAGCTCAGGCTGATCAGTTACTTAAGATCACTCAAGAGCGAGTAGATAAAGAAATAGCTGAAGAGCAGCGTTTATCGGATCAACGACAACGAGAGGCAGAGCAGGTAATAAGTGGGATCAGTCAGGCATCGGGACTCGCTTTTGATGCAATTTCCACCGCTCAGCAGAACAGCTTACAGAGGCTAGAGGAAGCTAAAGAGCGAGAGATTCAGTTAGCTGGTGACAATGCCGATAAACGAGCAGCCATTGAGGCTAAGTACCAAAAGCAGATAGACGATATTGATAGAAAGCAGCGCGAGGTACAAAAGCAACGAGACATTCTTCAATCTATCATAAACACTGCATTGGCAGTAACTAGGGTCATATCTAATCCACCTTTGGCCATTGCTACGGGTATTGCAGGAGCAGCTCAAACAGCCATCATAGCAGCCACCAAATATGCGCGAGGGGGTGGATTACCTGACTTTACCGATCAGGTTGTACAGGGCCCTAGTCATGCCCAGCATGGAGTAAAACTGGTGACACCTACAGGACGAATTGTTGGGGAAGTAGAAGGGGGAGAAATGATTTTCAGCAAACGTTTCTACAACAACAATCGAGAATTTATGGATGCCATGTTAGCCTATTCTCTGCGGACTCGTGGCGCAAAAATGTTTGCGGATGGAGGGATGCTTCCTACGGTCAGTACAACTCCTAGTCCATCAGTCATAGCTGAACAGCAAACCGGAAATCAGCAAGTCACAGACCCTGCCCTAATAGCAGAGATTCAGGGCCTTAGAAGGGATGTCCAATCACTTGATTTGGTAGTTGGAGAACTTAAGGCTAAGCAGATAAAGGACCTAGCTGACAACTACGACAATAGAAAAGCAAGTACTGCAACATGATGAGTATAGAGGAATATCTACAAGTAAGTACAGACTATTCAGTTGGACTCACCCTACTAGAAGCAGTGGCGCCTAAAAACCGCATGCTTTCTAGACTGAAGCAAGGCGATAATTCTTATAACCGACAAAAACTTCGGCAACTGCTTAGGAACTACAGAAATATGCCTATGAGGTTGCCTGAGCCTCCGATTCTAATTTTGGATCAGGAACAACCTAAGATTAGTAAACCGAATTACGAAGCAGCAACTGAGAGGGGAAATAGTCCTGAGATGCTTTACCCTCAGCAAGTGTCTACTTGGATAAAGGAACGAGCCCAGTTAGTTAGGCAGCGAGACAAAGTGAGTAACTCCCTTCTTGGCATGGCAACAAATCAGGAAAGAGCAGAAGGAAGACAAAAGATTGATGATCTGCAATCACAAGTCAAAAACTTGACCGAAAGGATTGAAGACTGGAAACGAACTGGCAAGGTGGAGGAGGAAAAGACCACATTGACACAAGATGAACAAATAGATCTGCGCAGGAGACTGAATAATGCGAAATCAAACCTTACAAAAAAAAGGAAGGCGTTAAATAAATGGATCTCAGACGTGGAGTCCGATGAAAGGCATAGGCGACTTCAAATATCAAAGTATCAATCAGAAGTCAAGAAGTATGAGGAGTTGGTAGGACAACTTAGAGAAGAGCTTGCATGAGTAAATTAAAGAAGGGCAATGAGCCCGATAAATATGATCGTATTCGAGATCACATCTTGAACGACATCGACTTATCACCAACAGACAAGGCTTTAGCTAAAGCAGCCCAGAAGGTTTACCCAATTCTCGTCGAGCAAATGACGATGAAGGAAAGTATCGCAAAGCTCATTGAGCTTGGACTTAGCAGAAACGAAACCCATGCAGTCAAGCTCATTCATGACACCGAAAAGATATATGGGAGAGTTTATGAGGCTGACAGATCAGGAAGAAAAAGCATCTTAATGGAAATCGCTTGGGATGCGCTCAGACAGGCAAAGGAAAAAGCAAAAGACACGGGTAACTATAACCCAGTTGAGAAACTGATTGACAGGATTGCAAAGCTTGGAGGCTTTTACGAAACGGCTGAGAATATAACTCAGATATATCAGCAGTTGACCCTGCCTACGCCTAACATCAGTTCAAATCCCAATGTCCTGAGCGAAGATCAAACGATTGAGATCGATGCAAACTGAATTCTATCTTTGTCCACCTTTACTAGGTGCTTATGAGTCTACATTAAAGCTTAAAGTGGTTACCGCAGGTAGGGGCACAGGTAAAACAACCTACTTGGGATGGGAAATGTATGATTGCTTTTCTGGTATGCCTAAAAGTCTTGGGGCATTTACAGGCCCAACATATGCCATGCTGCTTAGTAAGATTTTCCCTTCGGCCAAAAAGGTGTTAAAGGGTATGGGGTTAAAGGAGGACAGGCCAGGCCAACCAGGTCATTTCGTTATGGGACGTAAACCCCCGAAGCATTTCAAGACACCTTATAACGAGCCAGACAAATATGAATATGTCATTACACTTTTTAATGGTGCTTCCCTTGAGTTCGTAAGTCAAGACAGACCCGATTCTGTGAGAGGAGCTAGCTACGACTACCACTTAAACGATGAGGCAACGCTTATGAAGCGTGGGTTTCATGACAGTGTACTTATCCCGACGCTTAGAGGTAATCGTCGGTACTTTGGAAAACATCCTAAACATGGGATGAGGGTATACGTAGGCAGCCAGGCCAACACTCAAGAAGGGTATTGGGTGGAAGATCAGCATCTACTCAAAGACGAGAGAGGGGATTTTATGAGAGACTTACAAGGCAACTTGATCCTTGATGAGTCTGTATACCACGTGCGAGCAGCTAGTCATGCTAATATTGCTGTGTTAGGTCAGGAAGTACTTGACCTCTGGAAGAAGACCCTTCCACCGATGATCTACGAAATTGAGGTACTAAGTAATCGACCTCAAAAAATCGAGCACGGATTTTATCCAGGTTTTGACTCTAGCAAGCATACTTACATGGGGGGCTATGAGTATGGATATGATAAGCAAAGTGAGTTTGGGGTCTACGTACGCAATGAAGACAGTGATCGAGACCGCAAACGCCCCCTTTTATTAGCAGCGGACTTTAACGCTATCCAAAACACATTACTGGTAGCTCAGGAGCGAAAATCCGTTAACTCGTTCGAATGCAAACTTTTGAATGAGTTCTACACAGCTGGGAATCAATCTGTAGAAACGTGGCTAAAGCCTTTCGTTGCTTTTTATAAAGATCAGGTCAAAAAAGTGCTGTATGTGTATGGAGATCCTGGAGGTAATAAGATAGCCAACATGGACGTCAAGTCTTTATTTGAAAAGATGGCTGATTATCTCCGTGAACACGGATGGGTCGTCAATATCATGGTTAGGGGGAGGGCTTATCCAAATCATAAGATGAAGCACAGTTTTTTGAATGACTTAATGAACGAAACCAATTCAAAACTTCCCGTTTTGAGGATTCACTATCATAGATGTAAATGGCTCATCACATCCATCGAAAACACCCCCATCAAGCCAAACTTCGAAAAGGATAAAAGTAGTGAGAGACAGGATATAGACCAGAGAGGAGCGACTCATGGAGGCGATACACTTGATTACCTCCTTTGGTACCGGTATCGCTACCCTAACTCAGGTAAAAGCAAGGGTAACAAGGTAAGAATAGGGGGTAACCCGGTGTAATTACCTTTTTTGAGGGTTAATAATAAATTCAAATATTGTTTTTGCCCACATTTAAGGGTAAATTTACTCTTGGCAGAAAAACAAGGTTTTAGAGTTCTTTTCATCGCCCCACTGCTAAGCAATGGGGCATTTTTGATTAAAAACACAGCAAAAATGAAAAGTTTATTGATTGGGACAATCAGCGCTTTAGCGCTGATCTTTGTACTTGGCGTTTGGTACGGAGTCAAGTCTATGCTTCGGATTTTTCGTGAGCATAGCTATCAGAGAGGTGAACTGGAGCGAATGAGGCATATTACGCAGGCTCAGGAGTTCAAAATCATGTATCACGAGGATCGTCACTCACTTTGGGTTGAGATGCGACAAGAGCTTGTGGAAGCTTGGAAAGGGAAAGGATTAGGGCTTGGGATTTACCAATCCATTC
>CAZHOC010000445.1:0-5312 GCA_964534295.1 uncultured Bacteroidia bacterium
ACCAGCCTCTTATTTAGATGAAAAAGTCTTTAACCAAGACGTGGCCTTTCTCAAAGAAGCGCCCTTTATCTATACCATGGTCAAAAACCCCAATCACATCGGTTGCCATACCCTCGGCAAATCCGAATCCTTTTTTGAAGGTACTCATAAGATAGAAAAGGAGCTGATTGAAATCTGTGCTGTCGATATGCTCAAAGGTGAATTTGAGCAGCAGGATGGCTACGTCGCCTCCGGCGGAACGGAAGCCAATATTCAGGCGATCTGGATCTACCGCAACTACTTCAAAAGGCAGTTTGGCTGTAGCAATGATGATATTGCCATCATTTGCTCGGAGGACAGCCACTATTCGATGAATAAAGCGGGCAATCTCTTGTCTTTGGATTTATTCAATATCGCAGTGGACGACAATAGCCGAGCCATTAGCACAGAAAGTGTCCAAGCATGCATCCAAGCGGCTCAAGAAGCAGGCAAGAAGTATTTTATCGTCATCTGCAATATGATGACTACCATGTTTGGTTCGGTCGATGATGTACAAGTGCTTAGCAATACGCTTAAAGAATTGAACTGTGAGTTCAAACTTCACGTTGATGGGGCCTATGGTGGCTTTTACTATCCATTCACGCAAGAGGACAGCCTACTCACTTTTCGCAATCCAGATATCAGCTCATTTACGCTGGACGCCCATAAGATGGCTCAAGCCCCTTACGGGACGGGGATTTTCCTTATTCGCAAAGGATTGATTCACTATGCCAACACCCAAGAGGCTAGTTATGTAGAAGGTGAAGATTTTACCCTCATCGGTAGTCGTTCGGGCGCCAATGCGGTGGCTGTTTGGATGATTTTAGCCAAAAATGGCCCTTACGGCTGGCATGAAAAAATCTTCATTCTGCAAAAGAGAACCGAGTGGATCTGCAATAAGTTAAGCGAGATGGGAGTAGCCTACTACCGCAATCCAATGGCCAATATTGTTACCATCCGCAAAGAGTTTATTAGTCCAGAGATCGCCACCAAATATGGCTTGGTACCTGACAATCATGCCAATCCCAAGTGGTATAAGATCGTGCTTATGGAGCACGTGCAAATAGAAAAGCTGGCCGCTTTGGTAGAGGAGATGCAAGCTTCTCTTCAACCTCAAGAAGTATCTAATCACTAGATTTCAGAGCAAAATACAAGGCCACTAAATTTCTTTAAGAAGAGATTTAGTGGCCTTTTTTTCTAACAAGAAGTTAAGGAGCGTATATACTCTGGGTAACAATCCTTAGATCACGCCAGCATAAGGAATTCCTGTCAACCTATGCATATCGTAATTGAACGTACTGAGGTCATTAAAATTGAAGTGGGATAAGTGTGCATGTCCACAGGATCTGGCTACTACTTTCATCAATTCTGTACTGGCATGAAAGAAATTATACAGCTGCTTTGCTGATTGGTTTATAATGATGCGCTGTCGCAAATTTTCTTTCTGGGTCGCAATACCTACTGGACAATTATTTGAGCTACAAGCTCTCATGCCCAAGCAGCCAATGGCTTGCAATGCAGAATTAGAGACGGCAATGGCATCAGCACCGAGCATCATCGCCTTTGAGAAATCTTCCGCCACTCTTAAGCCGCCTGTAATAATCAAAGAAACTCCATGGGCCCCCACTTTATCCATGTGCTTTCTTGCTCTTGCCAAGGCAGGGATGGTGGGAACATTGATATTGTTTCTCAATATGGTGGGAGCAGAGCCGGTTCCTCCCCCTCTGCCATCTAAAATGATGTAATCTACGCCGACCTTCAGGGCAAAATCAATATCCGCTTCTATATGACTAGCCGCAATTTTGAATCCAATCGGAATTCCTCCCGTTTTCGCTCTCACCTCATTAGCGACTCTCTGGAAATCCTCAGCAGTTTTTAGATCAGGAAATGCCGCGGGAGAGATCGCTGTTTGTCCTACTTTCAATCCTCGTACCTCTGCTATTTCCTCGGTTACTTTATGACCTGGCAAATGCCCTCCAGTACCAGTTTTGGCTCCCTGACCGCCTTTAAAATGAAAGGCTTGGGCCTTTTGGACTTTGTCCCAAGAAAAGCCAAATTTTCCGGAGGCCAGTTCGTAAAAATACCTTGAGTTATTGGCTTGTTCTTCTGGAAGCATGCCGCCTTCTCCGCTGCAAATGCCGGTTCCCGCCATTTCGGCTCCTTTGGACAAAGAGATTTTAGCCTCACGAGAAAGAGCGCCAAAGCTCATATCAGAAACGAAGATTGGGATATCTAATTGTAAAGGCTTTTTAGCGTTAGGACCGATTATTACCGAAGTCTCGACGGAATCTTCGTCCAGTAAGGGCCG
The DNA here is from genome assembly GCA_964534295.1 of uncultured Bacteroidia bacterium. Taxonomy (GTDB): domain Bacteria; phylum Bacteroidota; class Bacteroidia; order J057; family J057; genus JBCAWW01. The sequence goes on from CAZHOC010000445.1 coordinate 2,327, forward strand.
AGAAGCCAATTGGGCAGGCAGGAACTGGATGTCCTCCCACTTTGGTAAAGTATTGCGGTCCACTCCCATCGCTTCTGAAGGACCATGATGACCATAATTTTTCAAGCCATTTTGGGCTAATTCCTTGATGTAGCCGGTATATGGCTCGGTCGATTCTGGATGGGTATCGGCATATTGCCCTAAGTAGCTATCACGATTAAAGGGTTGGGGATGTTCCTTCAGAAAACGATTAACCTCATCCTCATCGACGAGTACAAAGTCAGCCTGGATAACAGCATGAAACTTATGTAGGACTTCCGAATTATTATACTCTGAAACGCCCGTATCATAGCGGTAGTCCCAACCATGCACTCCGCATATGAGGTTGTTCCCTTCTATATGGCCATCGGCCATCAATGCTCCACGATGGAGACATCTCCCATACAATACGGAGACCTTATCATCATATCTAATGATTACCAAATCAAGGCCATTTATTTGAAAATGTGCTGGAGTACGATCTTGCAGCTCGCTGAATTTGAGGGTTTTAGTCATTTTGTTTTTTGTAGTAGTCATGAAAAAGACAGGAAAAATTAGCCCTAATAAACTATTCAAAGTTTGAAGAATTTCAGGAATTCTATGGAGAATGCCAACCGAGCTGACAATCGAAACATAGGGTGTTTGAAATAATAGTTACAAAAGGTAGCAATCAATAGTTACAATTTGTAACATTTGATAAATTATTTAAATAAAAAGTGGTTACTGGGTGGTAACCAAGGGAAGCAAAAGAGGGAGATATTTATTTGGATGAATGACAATCAAGGATGCCTAACCCTAAGGGAGTGAATTGAGGAATTCATCTAGCTGCTGCTTGCTGGCAAAGTGTAGCTTTTGGTTTGCGCCGCGTTCGCGGTGGACAATTACAGTATAGCCCTCTTTGTCTTTTTGGACTTCGTATTGCACGCCATTAGTTTGCTTTTCGGGTTCATGCAAACGCGCCCTAAAATCAGCAAACACTTTTTTGATAGCACTTTGTTTTTGGTGGGGCTTCTTTTTCATGATTGGCTCAATAATAATCTTCTATCCTACCTAAACAAAGATCATGCGTAAAGGGCGTGGGTTTAAAAACACAGCGGGAGGGGATAAGCGTTCTGCGCAGCAGTAAATAATAAGTTGTATCTCCTGTGGCTCTACTCTTCCCCTTCTTCCTCAAGAGAACCAATCCAGATTTTTTTTCCAACTAAACGTTCGGCGAAGTCGAGAAAAACACCTTCTTGATCCGTTGAAATGATTTCTACACTCTGCTTTTGTAGCTGCTCACGCTCTACGACATATACAAATGCCTGACCATCAGACTGATGGACACCTTCTCGGGGTACAAAAACCAGGCTATCTGTAGCCGTTTTTATTTGCGCTTCCACAAAAGTGCCTGGTTTCAAATTCTTTGGAGAGGATGTTAAATGGCAATGCACGCCAAGGCTACGACTTTCTGGATTGACTAATTGCCCGATTTGGAATACTTCTGCCTGATATGTTTTGCCCTTTGCTTCAGTCCCCACATTAAACTCTACCAATTGCCCTTCGCGTAACCTCCTCACATCTTGTTCATACACCTGTAGCTCTAAGTGTAAGTGATCGACATCCGTCATCTCGAGTAAGGCGGTGTTTTGATCTAGGTATTTGCCTGGATTGGCGTAAATCTCCCCAACATATCCGCTAAACGGCGCAGGAATGTAGATAGCCATCTGTAGCTTGTCTGGGCTTAAGTTATCAGGATTTATCCTAAGCCAGCGTAATTCCTTAGCTAAAGCGGCCACTTTGATCTTAGCAGACTGCAGTTCTGAAGCGGTTTTTTCTTTTACCCTCCCGGTACCTGCATTCGCCTCTGCCAGCACCTCTTGGCGGTTATTTTCCTTTTCAAGGTACCTTAAGTCGGCAATAGCGTCGAGATATTGTTGCTGCAAATGCAAGTAGTCAGGATGCTCAAAAACAGCTACAGTTTGCCCTTTTTTCATGTATTGCCCCTCAATTGGCACTATGCGTTTGACAAAACCTCCCATAGGTACACTGACAGTCGCCCGGTTTTGGGGTGGTGCATGAATCGTCCCCGTACATCGAATTTCAGATTCCCTTGGTACTTTGATAAGCGTATAGATTTCCGCTGCGGGGATGGCATTGGTGGAAGGAAGTTTCGGTTGAATTTCGACTGGAGAGACAGGCAATTCAAGCTTACTCGTCATAGGCTGCTTTTCATCGCAGCTGAGGAGCCCAATAGTCAATAGGCAAGGCCAAAGGACCCGATTGGTGAAATGTGGCATATACTTTCTATACATCGAGCCAGTAGTTTAATCGGTTTACAGTTTCATTCCACGCAGCGATCACTTTGAGATACTGCTTTCGTACCTCTAACTCTCCTAATACCGCTTGTTGCACCTGGAGATAATCACTCGCCCCTTCTCGATATTGGAGCAAGGTGGTAGCTTTGAGTTGCTGCACCAATGGCAAGCTTTCGTTCTCAATGGCTTTCAACTGTTGTTGAAGTTGCCTTGACCGTTTTTTTAGGCTTGCGATCTCTTGCCTAATCTGTTGTCGCTGCCATTCATTTTTGATTTCAGTCTTTTGTCCTTCTAGCTTCACCATCTGCTGTTCAGCCCGCTGCGCTTGAAAGAGCAAAGGCACTGCTAATCCTAGACTTACACCATCAAAACCTGACTGTAAATCAATGGATTGTCTAAAATAGCCGATTTGAAAAGCAGGGCTGTATTTTGCTTTTTCGGTCTGATTACGGCTTTGTACCAATCGATTTTCTGCCTGAAACTCAGCCAAAAGAGGATGATTATTCAATGCATTCATGCTGGTATCTATCTTCAAATTGATCGCAAGCAAAGGGCTTGGCAAAGGCTCTAAGTCGCCTTGCAAACCAATCGCATTTTGGAAAGCAAGACTAGCACGTTCTAAAGCTATCTGCAGATCCAGTTGCTGCTGTAAGAGGCTTTGCAAATTGAGT
>CAZHOC010000446.1:0-5310 GCA_964534295.1 uncultured Bacteroidia bacterium
TTATCGTTCCGCGGTAAGCGGTAAAACCTCGGCAAACCCTCATGTAGAGAACTATTGGCGGCTTTGAGATTTCCGATAAGACTGTAGGTACGCCTCACGCCATAATGCTCACGTAAGTATTCCTCCAGCTTATTGATTTCTCTAATTACAGGAATTTCTAATACGCTCTGAGCAGAATCTCCGACTTGCAAACTCATCGTAAAAGGACGCACGCCTCCATAGTTGGCTTCAAAAAACTGGATATCCGCTTGTAAGGGATGATCTTTGGCGAGTTCATCCGTGATGAACGCTTCTATTTCGACCCGTTTTAGGCCCCAACTCCCAGCGGCTAACATCAAAGCGCTTAAGACCGCTAATTGCATACGGTGCTTAAATATCCAAGCCAAACTGCGGTGCAGAACGCTATACCAAACCTTGCCTTGTCGGTGAAAAGATCTTGCTCTTGGACGAGGTAACAGCAACAACAAGGCTGGTAACCAACTGAAAGTCAACACATAAGCGATCAACACCCCTACGGCCGCAAAACCACCCAAATGCTGATAAGGACTAATGCCAGTACCTAGTAAGGTCAAAAAACCCAATGCAGTCGTCAATGAGGTTAAAAAAGTAGCTAAGCCAACTTCCTTCCAAGCTTGGTAGAGTGCCTTGGACTGAGAGGCTTCATGTTTGATTTCTTCGAGGTATCGATTGAGTAAATGAACGACATCTGAAACTCCCACGACCAAAAGGATGGAGGGAATCAAGACCGTCATGACATTTATTTCTGCGCCTACCCAGCCCATGATACCAATCGTCCAAACAACCGATAGACCCACCACTAGAAGGGGTAAGACGATCCCCCACCAAGTCCGAAATACCCAAAACAAAAAGCCGAGGATCAATAGGACTGAGCCTAGACCTAAAAAGATCATTTCTTTTTGGACCAATTGGGTTTGAGATCGTTGGGTGTAAAGGCCACCAGAATAGTAGACTTTTTCAAAGTTGAGTGCCCCTACCCTATCCTTGATTTGCTGTAGCATTTGATCCGCAGCCTCAGGTCCGAGTCCTTTTTCAATGCGGAGATACATACAAAGTGAGCGGGCGTCTGTTGACACTAAATTGTGTCGAAAATGAGGAATGGAGGCCAAAAAGGTAGAATCCTCCGCATATCGCTCGGGTTGATTGAGATGGATTAAAGGGATCGTAGCGCCTAGTCCTATGACATTGAGTTTGCGAAAGGTCGCATTGATGATGGAGGAGACTTCGAGGACTTTCTCCTCTTGTAGGAGAGAGCGGCTGAGACTGTCTACCTCTTCGAGGAACGCTTGATCATAGATACCTGCCTCTCGATAGATGGCCAAGGCCAGATAATCGTTTTCATTTTCAAAGCGTTCGCGGAAGGCGCTAAAAAACTGTAACTCGGTGTCTGACTCTGGAAATAAGCGTTCGACGTTGTAGTCGTACTTTAACTGACTCAGCCCCAATCCCAAAGCACCGCTAATGGCTAGCAGCAAAAAGAGGATCCCGATACTCTGGCGTTTGTTCAACATCATTGAGGGGGCAATTTGAGCAATTTTCTAGGGGCTAAGCGTTAGCTGCCAGACAATTCAAAGACTTCTATCGATTGGATTGTTTATACCAATCCACAAAAGCCTCGGCATAATGAGTGTGTGCCTTGGCATTAGGATGCGTATCGTGGGGATAATTATGAAACTGAGTTTGGGTCAAATCTAAGGCAGCATCGATAATTTCGTAGCCTAATGCTTTTGCTTTTTGCTGCATTTCTTGAGTTGCGGGGTCCTGAGTGAGGGGCAAAAACACCATCTTAATCCCTGCATCCTGCCCTAAACGAGCGATTTTTGCTAAAACCATTTCCGTTCTTTCTTGCTTCTTGCGGTTGTCGCTTAACCAAAACTCCGTACTGCTTTGAACTGCATTGATTAGCGCCGAAAATGAGCGACCAGGCCAATGGGCATACAATCCCAGCCAGGCTTGATGCTGGATATTGCCCTGATTATCTACATATGGATAGCGAAAGTTGGCCAGCTGTTGCGGATTCGTATTTTCAGAAAAGCCAAGGCTAAGGCCCCGTCTATATTCAGCATTTAGGCTATTGCGCTCGGCATGGAAGGAGGCATAAGCAATTACTGCCACTGTGGGCGTATCTCGTTTTTGTAATTGAGCTTGTAAGCGGAGGAAAGCCTGCGTAGTACCATAGCCCGGTACAGCCCAAGAACGGAGATGAGCGTTCGGCAAAGCCGTAGCTATTTGCCAAACCATCGCCAGACTATCGTCCAGACCATAGCCATAGGTATAGGAACAGCCGTAAAAATCTATTTTTGTTAAGCTGTCCCCTTCCATTTGCGATCCGACATAGCGCCGGCCGCTTTCCAAATGAGTACTTTTAAATTGCAGCTTTTCATTGATCGCAAGCTCAAAATCCCCTACTCCTAGACCGAAACCATAGAGAGAATCTCCTTCCAACCAATTGCTTGGCTGAGCAGAGACCTGAAAAGCGTCATGTTGATAAGGACGATAGCCCAAAAGCCAGAGCGCTCCTTCGAGAAGGAGTAAACTTACGATTGGGTAGTAAAGCACCCAGAAGACTTTCCGGCCTTTCATCAAAACTTATTCATCAGCCACAATCTTCACTAGCTCCACCATAGTCTCTCTTACCCGTGAGCGCAAGGCAGAAGGCAAGTTAGCACCGTAGTTGTAAGTAGCAGCGAAGATGGCATCATTATGAGGAAAATAGTTGAGATTAGCAGAATAACCAATATCGCCTCCAGCATGCCCGTAGGCAGGTTTTTCGTCTGGGAGATCGTCCCTGAATTCGTTGTGAATACTCCCAAATGAAGGGTACCACGAGCGCTCTTCCTCGTCGAGGCCTTGGAAATTGGAGAGGATGAAGTCTAGATTCTCAGCACTGGTTAAGGTTTTTTCTCGCAGCAACGCGTTTAGAAAAACGTAAAGATCTCCAACCGTAGAATAGACACCAGTATACGCATTGCCGCTGCCAGGATTAAGGGCAGAAATATTTTGGATATCACCTCCATCATTATTGAAATCCAGATAGCCTTGGGCTACGTGGCCTTGAGGAAAACCATCGCTATAGTCATAATAGACCGTGCTATTCATGCCTAATGGGTCAAGTATACGCTCTTGCAGCAAATCAGCGTGCTGGCGTCCAGTAACAGATTCGATGATCAAACCTGCGAGCAGTGTATGTGTATTGGAGTAAGAAACTCTTTCCCCCGGAGCATGGGTCGCTTCCTTGCCAATCACATATTCTAAAATCTCCTCTTCCGTCCAAGAACGGGAAAGATCGTTGATTACAGCTAAGTTATAGTTCAGGTCCCGAGTAATGTCGAAAACACCCGCCGTGTGGGCGAGGATCTGGCCTAAGGTAATTTGCGCACCATTGGGCAGCTGGCTAGCTACTTCTGGGATATAGGTACTGATAGGAGCCGCAATATCCAACTTTCCTTCCTGAATCAATTGCCAAACCAAGGTACCCACCATCATTTTGGTTACACTGCCCAATTTATTGATGTGGCAGGGTTCCATGAGAACCCCATTTTCTAAATCAGCAAAGCCGGAAGAGGCCATCCAGGTGCCATCGGCATCATTGATCAGCACACTGATACCAGGAATTCCGTCGGCGACGGCTGCATCCATTACCGCCTTCAAAGCCGCGGCTTTGGGGTGATCAGTATTGATATTCATCGTCTCGCCTGCGGGACAAGGGCCTGTAGGCGGAACTTTGAGCGGACTACAGCTCCAGACGAGAAGCAAAAGAGGGAAAATATATTTTAACATTAGGGAAGGAGTTTAAGGCATCACAAAAGGGATCCGCACACCGAGCATAAGCGGAGAATAAGCAATTACGGGTACTGTACTTTGTACTACTACCCCATGAACTAACAAGCGGTATGCCGCAAATACAGTCGGTTGAGGGCCCAAATCGAAGGTGTATCCTAATTCAGAGCCAAGGCAAATCATCCATTGGCTACGGATAGGGGTATTGTTTTGAGAATAAGTCTGATTTTGCTCATCCCAATCCAAAGTAGGAAATGAGCCAATAGACATAAGATATCCCCCGCCAATCGACAAAGGTCTGATATATAGCCCATTAGCGGCATGCCATTCGTAGGAGGTCTCAGTATATAGTTGCACGGCTTGCTGGTAGAGAGGATGGTTAAAATAACCCAGATAAGCCGACTGCGTCCAGCGATGTTGGGGATTAGTGTTCCATTGATAGTGCAGGCCTAGTCTTCCACCGGGGTGGAACGCTTGAAATGTAGGCACCGCCAAAGAAGCATTGTAATTGCCAAAGTCAAGAGAAAGTTCCCACTTTGTAGGGCCTTCATCTTGGGCCCAAATCAGGGAGGAGGCAAAAAGTAAAAAGCTCAGAAAAATAATTCGCATAGTCCTTATAATCGATAGGCAAACGATAGCTCCAAAGAAGGGCGCCAAACTCCCGGCAATACAATCAATTGCGCAGCAGTGGGGTCGGTCTCAAGCAATTGTACATATCCTGCTTGGATCCAAAAGCGGCCTTGCGGAGGCTCATATCGATAACCTGTTCCTAGTCCGATAGAGGCATAAAAGTCCGAATTAAGGGGATTACTCAAATCCTGCAGGATATTCCCTCCCAAATTGAACTGCCATTTATGCGCCTTACGCCCTAGATTATATTGAAAACGACCAGGGATGTACCAACGTTGGCTCTGCGCCCCAAATCCGATCCGAATATCTAGTTGTCCACTCTCAAATTCTTTGATCGGGGCTTCCAAAGCAATGGCCCAAAACCGGCTATATCCCCCCAGCTCACCTACTACAGACCATTGATGTCCAGCATTGTTTTGCGCTTGAGCAAAATTCAATGTTCCACCACAGACAAAACAGCTTAGTAACAGCCGCAAAATCAGTTTGTTCATATCAAACTAAAATCTTAGTTTTATAACGTATGGCAAAAAAGAAATCGGAATTCCTTACCCCATTGGAGCTCAAAGTGATGAATCTACTTTGGAGCCACAAAAAAGCCTTTGTCAAGGACTTAATCGCTGATTGGCCCGACGAAGAGCAACCTGCCTACAACACTATCTCCACGATCGTACGTATACTTGAGGAGAAGGAGTATGTCGGCCACGAATCCTTTGGGCGTAGTCATCGATACTTCCCCTTACTTTCTAAAGGCAAATATCAGAAGCGTTTGCTCAAGAACGTAATGGAAAACGTTTTTTCTGGTTCTTTGACTGGCATGGTTTCCAGTCTTTTGGACGATAACAAACTATCAGCCAAAGAATTAGAGGACATCAAATCAATGAT
>CAZHOC010000447.1:0-5308 GCA_964534295.1 uncultured Bacteroidia bacterium
AAGCACGGTTTTATCTAGCCTCAATCTTTGTGGTAATATTTGTAAGGTTCCTACATAATGATCCTTACCCTGCCTTCAAAAAGATGAGTGCCATCATTTGTCTGGCTTCTGTTAACATCGCCTTTTTCGTGATTTTGATGATCATCTCCGGACAGACGGGAGAAGAAGGATCACGTTTCAATCCGGGAAATTCTGAAGTAGAAGTATTGGTCTTTGCTTTATTATTGGCGCTCATAGACTTACACTATAATCGGGATCTACATCTGTTTAAGATCAATAGAATACTCCTTTCAAGTATTTATCTAGGCATCATCCTACTGACGGGTGTGCGTACGATGATGTTGGTAGCCTTTATCGCAGCGGGTTACTTTCTCTTCATTTCTGGCAAAGTAAGCCTGAAGAAGAAATTACTAATAGTCGGCAGTATTATGTTGCTCACACTGATATTTATGCAGTTTGAGCCAGGGCGCAAGGTAATTGAAGAGCAGACTAAATATATTGAGATCTTACAGGGTAAAGGTAATAAGCATAACAAGACAACATTGGATTTCCGGTCAGCAATGTGGGGTGAGTTCTGGAAGAAGCTAACGAGCGACAATGAAAGGATGTTGATCGGAAGACCTTTTGATAATGAGCTTATCGATATTTCTGCCCTTCAATGGGGGCTCACCATTGAAGATCAAATACAGTATGTCGACAACTCATTAGCGCATAATGACTTCCTAGCCATTTCTATGACCAATGGTTTAGTCTTCACAGGCTTCCTTTTGTTGTTTTTATTGGCTTACGTGATAAAAGCTTGGAAAATCGCAGGTAGAGATGAATACCTGACACCGCTCTTTATACTAATGGGATGGTTCTTACTTTCTCAAATTATCCAAAGTGGGACTAATGCAGAAATTAAACATTACGGCTTCAGTATTACGCTTTGGTATCATGTTGGCATAATTGCTGCTTTATTGAACATTTACAACCGCAGACAGAAACAAAAAATAAATCAATTACGTGAGTAATATTCTAATATCTATCGTAACCCCTTCCTTCAATCAAGGTGAGTTTATTGAAGAAGCTATCAAAAGCGTCCAAAGCCAACTACCAGCTGGGATGGTGGAGCATATCATCATTGATAATTGCTCTACTGACCAAACCAAAGAGGTAGTAGCAAAATACCCTCATGTGGTATTTGTTTCGGAGCCTGATGAAGGTCAAAGTGATGCGATAAATAAAGGCTTCAAAATTGCCAAAGGACAAATCATTGGCTGGCTAAATGCTGATGACTACTATATGCCTGGCACCTTTGACAAAGTAAGCTCCATTCTTTCTGCTGACGATGTACACGGCATTTACTCCAATGTACGCTTCATCAATAAGGACAATAAGTTTATCAAGAACTTGATTGTTCACAAGCCAGTGAAGTGGCTTTCATTATTTCACTGCTACATCCCTTCTACTAGCTTCTTTTTCAAGCGAGTAATCATTGATGAGGGATTGTTTATTGACAAAGACATGCACATCAGCATGGACAAAGACTTCTTTGCCAACATCTTTTATAAAGGCTTTAAGATCAAATTTGTCAATGACTTCTTCGCTTCATTTAGGTGGCATGACTCCAATAAATCATTGGATACCGCAGATACCAAAAAGCTCCGCCACAAAGAGGGTTTGATCATCTTTAATCGCTACAGTCGCTTCAATTTCTCGGTTAGCAATTCAAATGTTAAGCGATATAGCGTGGTGGACGGAATCTTATTGGTCTATCGCAAGCTTTTAAAGGTTCTAAACCCTTTATACAACTACCAGCGTCTCGTTAAAAGCCAAAACTAGTAATAGAATTAATGCCTACATCTTCCAAGAACATATTGATTTCAGCATACGCTTGCGAACCCAACGTTGGTAGTGAGCCGGGTGTAGGTTGGAATTGGGTGATGGACCTTGCAGAAACGCATGACGAGGTGCATGTAGTTACCCGTTCTGAAGATCGTTATATAGATCATGATGGGGTAAAAAAGGCAAGACCAAGTGGGAAAAACATTGAAGAAGAAATGAAAAAGTTCTCCAATGTTGATCATATTCATTTTCATTATTATGATCTCCCACAATGGATAGCCAACCTTGAAAGGACTATCATTGGAGACATTCTCAATGTGCACCTTTGGGAACTATTGGTATTCTTCTTTTTGAAGAAAAGGTTCCGCAAAAATGAATTCTCCGTAGCACAAAAGGTAACCATTGTAAGTCATAGGTATCCTTCCTTTATCTGGTACTTTGCAGAAAAGTATATTCATGGTCCTATAGCAGGAGGAGAAAGTTTCCCTTTCAAACTGCTATCTATTTTCAATACCAAGAATAAGCTAAAGGAGCTCCTAAGATTTGTGTTCCAGTACGTACCCATGTTTAATCCTTTGGTACTATTGACCCTATCAAAAGCCGAAAAGATCATCCCGGTCACCTATGATACTGCTTCTCTTTTACCCAAGCGCTTCCAATCCAAGTGTGAGGTAAAACAAGCAATCAGCCTAAAGCATGAGAGCTTTACCAAAGGGAAACAATTGAGCGAAATTGACTCTTCCCCAGAAGGTCCTCTGAATTTGCTCTACGTAGGTAAGTTGATGGCTTTTAAAGGCATACCCTTTATGCTGGAGGCTATTTGTACGATTAAGGACGAGCTCCCTATAGTATTAAATCTTATTGGGGATGGACCGGGTAAAGCTGGTTTTGAGGAATATGTAAAAGAGCATGATTTGCCCGTCAATTTTCTAGGGAAGAAGAACCGGACGGAGTTACCTGATTATTACGCTAGTCATGATTTGTTCTTATTCCCTTCTTTAAGGGATTCGGGGGGCTTTGTGGTTTTAGAAGCCCAGGCGAACGATCTCCCCTGTTTGGTCTTAGACCTTGGAGGACCTTTTGTCAATCATATCCCAGGAAAGGACATAGTAATCAAAACAAAAGATAAGAGTCCCCAGGACTTGTCTAAAGATCTAGCGAAGGCAATCAAGAACTTTTATTTGCAGAATAAAGGCAAATCATCAATGCCAGATCTCGACAGAGATAGTATGGTAAATCGCATATAAATAAGGAAAGTTGAAGATACTCATCCTACATAATAAATACCTGCAGAAAGGAGGCGAAGACACGGTCGTCGCTGCTGAGAAGGCCAGGGTAATGAGGTGCGTGTATTGATGTTTGATAATGCAAATATCCAAGGCGGGCTAAAAGGGATAAAGTCTCTTTTTCAATCGGTTTATAATCGCGAAGCCTACGATCGTGTGCTTTCTGAAATTGAAGATTTTCAACCGGATGTGATGCATGTACATAATACCTTTTATGTTGCTTCGCATGCAGTTTATCACGCTGCCAAGCAGGCCAAAGTACCCGTCATCCAAACTTTGCATAATTACCGCTTGGTTTGCCCTAGTGCTTTCCTTTTCCACAAAGGAAATATTTACACGAAGAGTGTAAACAAAGTATTTCCTGTCGATGCGGTTCTAAAAAGGGTTTGGGACAACTCTTTTGTCAAAACCTTTATGATCGCCTGCACGACCGCTTTAAACAAATGGCAAGGCACTTACCAGAAACTCATAGATAAGTATATTGTCTTCACAGAGTTTTCAAAGGATATCTTCCTAAACTCTTCTCTCAATTTGCGAGAGGAGCAGATTGCGATCAAGCCAAACTTTATTGCCGACCCAGGTGTCAATACCGAAGAGCGAGAAGATTTTTACTTATTCGTAGGACGCCTTTCTCCAGAAAAAGGGATAAGCGTTCTGCTGGAAGCAGCCAAAAAAGAAGGCTTCCCCCTATACATCCTAGGAGACGGCCCCATGAGAGCTGAGGTGGAAGCGGCCAGTGCAGAAGCACCGAGCATCAAATATCTTGGCCACACTTCACGAGAACAGGTTTTGGAGTATTTCAAAAAGACCAAAGCCCTGATTTTCTCTTCTCTTTGGTATGAAGGCATGCCTATGGTCATAGTAGAATGTATGGCCTCAGGTGCACCAATAATTGTTTCAGATTTAGGGAATCCAGGCGTCATGGTAGAGCATGAAGTCAACGGACTCAAATTTGAAGCAGGCAATGCTGATGCTCTGATCCAACAAATCAGAACCCTAGAACAAAACCCTAATTTAGTCGAGGCCTATTCCAGCGCTTCAAGAAACACATATGTTGACCATTATTCTCCGACGGCAAACTATCAGCGCTTGATGGAGATTTACGAGTCTGCAATCACCCAAAATGCAAACGTGAACAAGATGACGACTTCTTAAGAAAACAGCAGTTGAAACACACATTAAGGCCCTGAAAAATGAAATTTGTTCTTAGACACTCATATAGATATGTTAAGAAGAATCCTAAGCTCAAAAGGCTTGTAAAGCCTCTTTGGGGGTTATCACCACTTTTCCTTTCTCTACCTCACAGATTATTCAAGAAAGTCTATTCCGCACCTTCTGTGGTATATGATACAGCAAAAGATTGGTGGGAATTATCGGCAGATCATAGCGATCCCCGCACCTTCTACCAAAAGGTAGAAGAACCCGAGTCTTTTGTAAGAAATAAACCAGTCGTCTTAGCAGAAGATCAAGGATTACTTAACTACCTAGAGCCCAAAATCGATTTGAGAGAGGGTTTTGTGATCGGCTTGCCGAACGCTAGAGTCTGGGGAGAGGGAAATGTCATCACAAAGGACAATGAATTGATACTGGAAGTCTCTGGTACTTTTTTAGATAACAAAAGTGAGTATTTAAAGCACGATAAGAACTCTAAATACATTTCTAGTTCCTTTCCCAAACAGCCAGTTGTCAAAAAGCTGAAGGGCAGGAGTGTGGTACTAGCGGCTCATGCGGGCTCTGGCTATTATCACTGGTTGATTGAAGTATTACCAAGATTACAATTATTGGAAAAGGCAGGAATTGATTTCGATTCCATCGACCATTTCCTTGTAAATAGTTTAGTTCCGGGCTTTGTAAGGGAAACCTTACAGATGCTTGGCATTCCACTCAAGAAGGTTGTTGAAACACACTGGAAACCACACATTCTTGCGGAGGAGTTAATTGTCCCCTCTTTGGTGGGTAATTTTTTCGAAGTTCCTAAGTGGACTTCCAAGTTCTTTGGCAGCTATTTCAATAGCTATATCAAGCCAAGAGTCGAAGGGAAGAAGGTTTACATTAGTCGCAAAGACGCAGGACATCGTCGGATTGTAAATGAAGAGGATGTAACGGCATTTTTGGAAAGTGAAGGATTTGAAACCTACATTTTTGAGAAGATGTCTATGCAGGAGAAAATTGAAGTTCTCTCTCAAGCGTCTATG
>CAZHOC010000448.1:0-5303 GCA_964534295.1 uncultured Bacteroidia bacterium
AGATGGCTTACCATTTACCTTCACGGATCAATCTACCGGTGCAACTAACTGGGCTTGGGATTTTGGCGATGGTTCACCTATTTCAAATGCACAGAACCCCGTTCACACCTTCCCCGGTTTTGGTACCTTTAATGTGTGTTTGACTGTAACCAATGCCAGTAACTGTTCAGATGTTTTCTGTACAACGATAAATATTGAGGCACCTACTGTAAACTTTACCGTAAATCCTTTTGAAGGCTGTGTGCCTTTGACAGTAAACTTTCAGGATGGATCTGCTTCGGCTTCTGATCCTATCATTTCTTGGCAATGGGACTTTGGTAGCGCTGTAAATGCGACCCCTCCCACTTCCAACCTGCAAAACCCTTCTACGACCTATACCAACCCTGGTTCCTATGATGTTACCTTGATAGTTGTAACCCAAGGCGGGTGTACAGATACGCTTGTTCGTAACAACGCTGTTGAGGTTGGGCTGCCTCCCCAAGTAAATTTTACTGCATCAGATGATACGGTATGTATCAATGAAGATATTACCTTCTCAAGTACATTTACAGATCCTAACTGGCAATACTTCTGGGATTTTCAGTATGAAGACCCTGGTAATTTTGCCGCTAATATGGATACTGCAACTACGACCTATGCGGATACCGGTTATTTCGCAGTTGGTTTAGTGATCTTGAATGATGGTTGTCGCGATACTTTGGTGATCGATAGCATGGTGTATGTAAACCCACCGGATGCTCGTTTCTTCCCAAGTGATATAGCTTTCTGCTTCCCGCCCCAAACTGTCTCCTTTGCTGACTCTTCCATTGGTCCGGTAGATGTGTACGAATGGTATATCAATGGTAATTTATATTCCAATCAAGCCACTCCTCCTGACTTTACCATTCCAGCAGTTGGAGATTATCTAGTAACACAGGTTGTAATAGATACTGCTGCTATGTGTAGTGATACTGCTACCGTGGTAGTTAGTGCTGGGGCTCCAGTGGCAGACTTTAATGCCAACATTCTAAATGGTTGCCGCCCACATAATGTGATATTCCAAAACAATTCCCAAGACTTTGCCTTTGCGCAATGGGACTTTGATCTAATCAATGGTGGGGCAACATCTACTAATATTGGTCCATTATATACTTATCAAGATACAGGTCTTTACACAGTCCGCTTGCAGGTAGCAGATAATCTAGGTTGTCGGGATACCTTAGTCCGATCGGATTATATTGAAGTATATGGTACCTACCCTGATTTTGGCGTTACGCCAAGCCTAGGCTGTCCTCCATTAGCGGTTAGCTTCTCAGATAGTACGGTAACAAGTAGTCTTTCTACTGCTGTTAGTTGGACTTGGGATTTTGGCGATGGATCTCCAGTTTCAAATCTACAAAACCCTAATCATGTCTATACCGCAGCCGGTACCTATGATGTAACCTTAGCCGTTACGGACAATCAGGGTTGTACCGATACCATTACCATACCTGCGGCGGTTATCGTTACTCAGCCCGTTGTAGACTTTACGGTAGACGACGATACCACCTGTGCAGGCAATGATCTGACATTTACTAGTACCACTACCGGAGTAGGTCCATTGACATACCTTTGGGATTTTGGAGATGGTACTACTGATACTTTGGCCGTTTCAACTCATGCCTATGCAGACACCGGAAGTTATGACGTAAGCCTAATCGTTACCGATGCTAATGGTTGTTCCGATACCCTGGTTCGCAATGATTTCATTTACATTGAGTTTTTCCAAGCAGGCTTTGTCGGGGCGCCAAGGATTGGCGTTTGTCCGCCTTTGACCACGGTCTTTACAGATACTACCATTGGTAATGTCGGAGCCTGGCAATGGGACTTTGGTACGGGTATTAACTTCAGTAATATCCAAGACCCGCAAAATGTATACTTTACACCCGGAACCTTTGATGTCAGTTTAATCGCGACCCATGTCGATGGTTGTCGAGATACGGTTACAGTACAGGATTATATCCAGCTAAATGGTCCCTTTGGTAGCTTTGTGGTACAACCACCTAGTGCTTGTTTAGGCGATTCCGTTTGTGTGGAGGCAATTCTTACCGATACTGACGTAGCCCTAGTAGACTGGCGAGATGGTAATACTGCTGTCTTTGGTAACCTATCTGGGGTTCAGGATACGCTGACCACTTGTTTGGTTTACAATAATCCGGGTAAGTACTTCCCAGAGATGGTGTTGACAGATAATAATGGTTGTCAAACCACTATTAGTTCCCCAGATAGTACTGAAATATTCGTTCTGCCGCAGGCGCAAATTGCCCCCCTAGACTCGGCCGGCTGTTTACCTTTTGAGGTGCCTTTCTTGGATACATCCATTGAAGGTGACACTACTCTAAGCGCATGGACCTGGATCTTTGGAGATGGCGATTCAGCTTTTACCCAAAATGCAGTACATACCTATCTTCAGGACAGCGTCTTTACCGTTACTTTAGCTATCGAAGATTTGAATGGTTGTGTGGATACCACTACTACCTCATTAACTTCATATGAAGGTACGATTGGTGATTTTACTGCAACTGATACAACTGGCTGTGCGCCCTTTACCGTTACCTTTAATGATGGTAGTACCAACCTGCCACCGATCTCATATACTTGGATATTTGGAGATGGGGACACGATTACTGGTACCCCGAACCCAACTCACACCTATCTCAATGATGGGACCTATGATGTAACCCTTATTGTCTCTGACAATCTTGGTTGTTCAGATACTGTGGTAAAACAACAGTATATCGTACTTAACCATCCAGAGGCTATTGTTTACGCTGATACCGTATTTGGTTGTAACCCGGTGAATCTGACCTTCTTCGCTGATAGCAGCGTGATAGATACAAACCGTACGGTAATTCAATATGAGTGGTGTCTAGTCAATCTTGGTACTGGTGGCGTTGTGTGCAACACAACTACAGAAGACAGTCTTGTACAAAGCTTTACGGTTGGGGGAGATTATGCGATGATTTTGACCGTAACCGATAGCGAAGGCTGTACCAATGTCTCTGATTCCCTGGATGTTACTATCAACACTCGGGTAACCCCTGATCCGCTCGAAATGCGGAATGTTACCGTAATTGATGACAATAGTGCAGAGATACTATGGGGGGCTTATCCAGGTAACGACTTCGTCGAATACGCTGTTTACAGAACCAGTGGTCCTGGGGCTCCTGTCTTAGTAGCGACCATCACAGATCAATTGACGGTTACTTACGTAGACAGTGATCCAAGCCTCAGCTTCAATAATCAATCTTATTGTTACAAGGTTCTCGTTCAAAATAACTGTCTCGAGTACTCATTATTAAACCTTACTGAGGAACACTGTACCATCGAACTAGAAGTAACTTCTGGTACAGATGCGCTGATCCTAAACTGGTCTGATTATGTAGGCTACCCAGTAGCTACCTACGAGATTTATCGCGCAGTTGACTACGATCCCGCAAATCTCACCCAGATCGGGGCAGTGCCAGGCAACGTATTGACCTTTACTGATCTAGAAACCTTCTGTTCTGATTCGATAGGCTATCGTGTAAGAGCGATTGGTGCAGATCCTGATGAACGATCTTTCTCTGATTTAGATGCAAATGCTCCTTTCCATCCACTGCCTACTGAGTCTTCTCACATTTTGACGACTACTGTGGTCATGGATACCTTCATTGATGTTTCTTGGACGGATTATGGCGGTTATCGCCCGAGTGAGTATTATCTAGAACGCTCTATCGATGGTATCAATTGGGATTCATTGACTACGACTCCTATAACTCAGACTTCTTATCAAGACAATGATGTAGCAGTGGACGAAATGTCTTATTACTATCGCGTCTTTGCCTTAGATGAATGTGGCGATATATCGGTACTCGGTCGTTTAGGGAAATCTATCCTCCTTAGTGCAGCGATTGATCCGAGTGGTAAGATACCAGTGCTTATTTGGTCTGAATATGAAGAATGGCTCAATGGAGTCCGTAATTATCAGATCGAAATTTTTAATGATCAGACGGGTGTCTGGGAAGTAGTTGATCAGACAGGAGCCGGAACGAGAGTATATGAGGATCAAAGCTCAACCTTATTCCAATCTACTTATTGTTACCGCATTAGAGCTTTTGAGACGGGGAACTTCGCTCAGGAGGCCGTTTCAAATGAAGCTTGTGTAACCTTTGGCCCAGTAGTCTTTACGCCAAATGCCTTCACACCTAACAATGACGGTAACAATGATGAGTTTAGGGTTTTTGCCCCTAATGCTCGTATCGGAGAGCTCATCATCTTCAATCGTTGGGGTGAGGAACTTTATCGTTCTCCTGACCTGACCGCTGGATGGGACGGTACTTACAAAGGGCGTCCAGTACCAGAGGGTGTTTATGTATTCGTAGTTACCGGAGTAGGGGAGGATAACAGTGAGTTTAACCGAACTGGTACGGTTACCTTATTCCGTTAATTTGAAAATATAGGAGGGGCAAAAAAATATAATTTTTGCCCCTCCATTTTTGCAGATCACAGACTAATCTCTATATTTGCAATCCGTTATTTATGGTGGCTATAGCTCAGCTTGGTTAGAGCACCAGATTGTGGTTCTGGGGGCCGTGGGTTCGAGTCCCATTAGCCACCCACCATTAGAAGAGGCACTGTTTTAGCAGTGTCTCTTTTACTTAGTAGATAACATGACCGATCTCAAAAATGTGCCCTTCCTGCTCGATTTGCTCGATGATGAGTCAGAAGTCGTACGCGTGGAGGTAAAAGAAGCACTCAAAAAGCTAGGTCCTGTTTTCAAAACTGCGATTGCTCCGCATTGGTTAGAAATGACCGCTGTCCAAAAACAGCAGCTAGAGCTAATCTGGCAGGAGATAAAACTTGAGACTTTCGAAATCTATTGGGACCAATGGCTGGAGGAAAAGGATGAGTCCTTGGCCCTAGAAAATGCGCTCTATGCTTTGGCTATTCTGGACTCCCGCATCGAAGATCCTGATATGAGGACGCTGCTCGATGATCTTGCCGAAGAGTTTCAACTAATGAACCTAAAACAAGAGGTGCCTTTGCTTATGCGCTTCTTGTTTAGAACCAAGTCTTATCGTTCTCCGAAGAAGGAGTACTACCACCCCCGAAACAGCAATTTGGTACAGGTCCTCATCCAAAAAGAAGGACTACAGATTAGTTTGTCTTGCTTGGCCATTTTAGTGGGGAGAAGACTTGGGATCAAAATCAACGGATTCAATATGCCTGGCCATTTTATGGTAATGGCCGACACCAGGGAAGGTACTCGAGTTTTTGATGTCTTCAACCAAGGAGTAGCCCTG
>CAZHOC010000449.1:0-5303 GCA_964534295.1 uncultured Bacteroidia bacterium
CTTGCTTCCCATTGTAGGAGGGTATCCGTTGGGCTGCTAGGATGATTGGGCGAGCCATCAAAAACGAGGGTGCCGTTTGCATCATTGCCATAGATCAAAATCTCAGAAGGCATCAAGGCAACAGAATCCACCACTAGCATCGAATCCAGCGTAAAGACATAATCACTTTGGTCAAAGCGTACATTGGGACGCAAGTTAGTAGTCTGCCAGTTGCGGTTTAACTGCTCAGGTAGGGGCGAACGCCAATCGGGAAAACCTTTGATTTCGGCGGTGTTTTGTAGGCTGCTTTGGCCGATTAGTTGGGTGCCTTCGCCTTCGTCGAACGGAAAGTAGGACACCAAGTTGCTGTATTGTGGATGGGTGTTGTCCACTGAGCGATTCATCCATTCTTGGATGGTCGCTCCATCTAGAGCAGTATTCCAAACCCGAAATTCATCAATATAGCCATCGTAATTACTTACATCATTGCGATTACTACCAATATTGAAGCCAGTGATACCACTCATTGTGCGAGTTTTGCCCACTCCACTATGCCAGAGCTGTCCATCAATATAGATGTTCATTTCTCCGGTGAGGGCACTTTTTGTAAATGCCCAGTGGTGCCAACTACCTCGATAAATATTAGGATCGGCTACTTTATTGATGCGATCATAGCTAGCAGTACCACTATTACCAGCATCCCAATAAACTTGCCCATTGCCCCAAGGAAGGTGGACACTAAATACTCGGCGGTTGTTAGCGTCACGAGCTTCAAAGAGATTGTCACTTTGTGGCTGGACATTGGGATCGCCATATACCCAGCAAGAGACGGTAATTTCATCATTGATGAGCGGAGCCATATTGGTGGGGTCTACTTTGACGTAGTCCGGTCCCCGGAACGATAAGAAGTGCTCGTTGCCAGCCGTATAGATTCCAGCGTCGAAGCTAGGAGTCTCTGCAAAAACTTGGGCATCGTTGCCATTGGGGGCATTTTCGTGGCTAAACTCTACGACCACATTGGAACTACCATCCCAGTTAAAGGGATTGCTAAACACAAAAGATTGCCAGCCAATCATGGCGTTAGTCAAATCTAAATTATAACTGTAGACAGTCTGAAAGCCGTCGGCTTCATAGCTTTCTGGACTCAAGGAGTCTAGGGCAGTATGTTTGAGTCGGATGCTAAAATAGCCCAAATCGCTACCAAAGGCACTCAGGTCCATTTGTAAGCCATTGATCATACCGGCCGTGAGGCCTGCATTGCTGAGTTCGCTCGCGCGCCAGAGATATTGCGTTCGGCTAAGGGCCGCACTACCATTAAAAGGTTGAGTACTTCCACTAGCGCCATTGCCAACTGCTGCTATAGAAACACTGTTGGTATCGCTGACCAAGGCTCTATATTGCCAATTATGATAAAATTCATAATTTGGACTATCGTTTAGTCGAATTGAATCCGGAGTGGTGCCACCGATCCGAAAATTGGGATGGGTGCGAAAAGTAGAGTCAAACCAGGCGGTGGAGTCATACACATAAGTGTAGGTCAAATAATCCCACTCCCCACATTCAAATCCGTCTTGCGCCGTGGCTGGATCACATTTGAGAGTGTAGGCCATAAGTACTTTGGCAAACTTTTCTGTGGTATCAGGAAAGTCAAACGTTCCCCGATAAGGGGCACTAAAACCAATTGGACTGGGATCGGCAAAGCTAAAGGTTTGCACCACTATGGTGTCAGCAGCTTGGGCAAAAAGACCCAGTTGGGCACAAAAAACCAGGCATAGAAGAGTAAGTAATCGTCGCATAGCTTCAGAAACTACGTTTTTTGGTAGTTTTTTGGAGCCTAAAGATGACAAAAAATCTATACGAAACCAGCACTATTTCACCCTCTTTCGCTAATAGCCAAATTAATATTAGGCCTAATGGACTAGGATCAAAAAAGAATTAATTATCAGGTTACGTTTACCCGCCCTTAAAGAACCAAGAATTGAACACCTTAATCAAAACAGCTACCTATGCAACGAACCAGTATTATTTACGCGCCCAAACGGATGCAAAGCTACCTATTAGCTTTGTTGTTGAGTTTCGCCTTTGGAGGGCTCTTCGCCCAAACTAGCCCAGGAGCAGGTCGAGACGCCAGCGATTTTCGCCTCAATGAATTACGCCCTATGGTGGTAGCACCTCACGCTCAGCAACCTCCCTATGTTTGGAGCGCTACTTACCTACGCAATGCCTTTGGTCAGCCGGGACCGAGTAATTTTGTACTCGATTCTTCAGTATGCAGCGAAGGCGTAGTAGGCACCAATCAATTTGACGCTCGCTTCAAAATCTCTAATACTTATGATGCAGATCTCCGCTTGACGGAGCAGCTCTTCCGTGAGAAGCAAGCCGGAGGTAATTACGATAACTTTAGTCGCAAGCTTTATACCTATGATGCGGAGGGGCGCCGCACGGCTTATCTATACCAGCTTTGGGATGTCGCAACGACTGCTTGGGTAGACGAATACGAAGAAAGTACTCAGTACAATAGCGATGGCCAGGTAAGCGAGTACCTACAAAGAGAAAATGATGGTACTGGCCAATGGCTCAACCTGACTCGTGAGACCCGTTCTTATGACTCTACACTGCTAAGTGAGATTCTTACTGAATATTGGAATACGAGTTGGGTACCAGCAAATCGCAAGCTGATCACCTACAATGAGTTTGGCTTCTATACAGAGATCCTTGAGCTCGCTTCGGAAATAGTCGGTTCTTGGGATACCGTCGGCCGCGAAGTAGCTACCTACAGCAATTTTGGTTTTGATTGGGATACCTATAATCTCGAAAACTACATTGGGGGAGGTAATTTTGAAGGCGTGATCAGAGAAAGCTATGTCTATGATCAAGACGGTCTGTTGGAAGAGCTAACCCGTCAAACTTATGATCCCGTTTTGACCCAATGGGACAATGAGTTTAGGGAGAAGTTTCAATACACCAACAAAGGCATCTGGACAGGCTGGGCTAAGGAGACTTGGCAAAATGGGGCTTGGGTCTTTACGGGACGCCAGATGTTTCAAAATGGGCCACAGGCTCGTCAAGATATCAATGAGACTTATGATAGCGGCTCGATGAGTTGGACCCAAGCGTTCCGCGCTGTAGCGGCCTACGACAGCGACCAAAATCTCGTCCAAGAGATGAGTAAGCAAGCTTGGGATATGAGCGGAAATGCTTGGGTAAATCAAAATGATACCCGCCAATGTGAGCACTTCTGGTCTGAGCGTTCGACCACTTCCATAGAGGATGAATTCTCAATGATGAGTTGCCAAATCACCAATCCTTACCGCGCTTATGCACCGATGCAGTGTGATGGCATGGAAACGGGTAAGCAATACGACCTGCAATTGATCGATTTGCAGGGACGCACGGTTTACCAAAAAGTAATCTCCGGTGGCAATAGCTTTGAAATTGACCGCAGCCTCAGTACCGGTTTGTACCAAGTACGCATCACCGAAGGCAATCAACTTCGCTACACCCAAAAACTCATCATCCAGCCCTAATCACTCCCAAAACACAAAATCATGTCTAAAAAAATAATATTCAGTTTACTGCTTATTGGCTTTGGGCTTAGTGGTTCCCTACAAGCACAAAGTGTATTTAACGATACTATACTCTTTCAGATCAACCGTATCAAAACGGCTAATAATAGCTTTCGCTATCTGATGACCTTTCAAACAGTCGAGCCCACTACCGCTCAAATCAAAACGGGTACTATGGTGCTTAACTTGTGCTATTGCTATTGTGATTCACTCTGGGACGCTTGGCCATCTGAGGTAGTCGGTGGACCTATGACTGGCGGTACTGCAACCGTGGATTATATCTCTAACAGTGGGGGTGGTAGTGGCAGTATTGGTGGCGGCATAGGCGGTGGATTGCCCCAAAGACAAAGAGGACGCATAAACATCTGGCAAATGCCCGGTAGTTTCGCCCGAACCGAGCCCTTTACGTTGCCCGTCATGATTCGCTTTGATCCCTAGGGAAGGCTGAATGTCGAATGTCGAAGACCGAATTTTGAAGGTAGAAATATTTCGAAATTGGGCGTTCGAAATTCAAAATTCGACATTCATATTTTGTTTTGCCGCTGCGCGGAACGCTTATCCGAAAAGGCTAATAGAACTCAGCATTCTATTAGCCTTTTTGCTTTCATCCATTGTTATTGGCAGGGAATTTTGAGGGAGGCGACATTTATGCCTGGAAAGATTATATGAGTAATTCTATATCGGATTTACGTATCTTTCCGAATCCTGAAATCTCTACTCCGCGATGAAACATATTTTTACGATTGTTTTTATTCTTTTTTTATTGCCGACTAGCCTCCTGGCTCAGCTTGAGTTAAGCGGTAAAATAGTCGATAAAAACACCCAAGAGCCTTTGGTAGGGGCCGGCCTGGTCGAAGTCGGCACAACCAACGGTACGCTCAGCCAGACCGATGGCAGTTTTAAATTGACCGTCAAAAGTGATACCGCTACGATCGTCTGTACCTATATTGGGTATGAGCGTTTGACGATAGTTTTGAATGGGCAATCTGAGCTGCTTTTTGAATTGATGCCCGCTGCGCAGACGCTCGATCAGGTCGTGGTTACCGCTCTTGGTATCAAACGCCAGCAGCGAGAATTGGGCTTTTCCACTGAGTCTTTTGACGGGGACGAAGTTACCCTTTCCAACGCTCCCAATGTCCTCAACGCCCTTAGTGGCAAATCGGCTGGGGTACAGATCAGCAATCCCAATGGTGTCGACGGAGGTACTACCCGGATTGTGATCCGAGGCAACAACAATATCACCGCCAATAATCAGCCTCTTATCGTGGTAGATGGGGTCCCACTAGAAAACAATCCTGGCTTAGAAAATATCGGTCGAGGGGTAGACTGGGGCTCTGCCATCAACAACATCAACCCAGACGACATTGAGAGTATCAATATCCTTAAAGGTCCTACGGCGGCTGCCTTGTACGGGGCAAGAGGTGCCAATGGGGTGGTTTTGATTACTACCAAAAGGGGCCGTACTCAATCAGGGATTGGAATTCAGTATGCTTATTCCTTTAAAATGATTCAGCCTTTTCGCTATCGAGATGTGCAAAACACTTATGGTAGCGGCGGGCCAGTGAGCCTTAATGAGCCAGAATTGCAACAAAACGCTGCTGGTGAATGGGAATACCCGGATCAAATCCATGCCACTGATGGTCCTTTTGGCAAATCTACTACTGAGCTTTTTGGCTTTTACTCCACGGGAGTTTCTTGGGGGCCAAAAATGAATGGAGAGTTGGTTCGCTGGTGGGATGGTGAAATGAGGCCTTATTC